>CAXVWN010000174.1:0-12219 GCA_964263725.1 Spirosoma sp. | reverse complement strand
CTCTTCGGGCAGGTAACTCATTTCAGCAATACCACCAGCATTATCGGCAATAGGTCCGAAAGCGTCAATAGCTAATTGCATGGCTGTAGTTGCCATCATGCCAGCCGCCGAAATGGCAACTCCGTATAAACCGGCAAAGTGATACGATGTGTAAATACCAGCCGCCAGCACCAGAATTGGCAACACCGTCGATTCCATTCCGACAGCCAGACCACCGATAATATTGGTAGCAGCACCCGTTGCCGATTGGCGAATGATGGACAGCACCGGACGGCGGCCCATTGCCGTATAATATTCGGTGATGATGCTCATTAACGCACCTACGACAAGACCCGTAACGATGGCGAAGAATACATCCATCCGGGTAAACTCAACACCACGAATTTCCATCGTACCAGCCGGAAGGATGGCGTTAACCAGAAAATACGAAGCAACCAGCGTGATGCCAATTGACGCCCAGTTACCAAGATTCAACGCAGCCTGCACATTACCGTTATCGTCTTTAACCCGAACGAAGTAGGTAGCTATGATCGAAAAAATTAAGCCCAGACCCGCAATAACCATTGGTAGTACGATAGGCGCATGGCCAATAATAGGATCGTTTGGAATGACAATCTCGCGACCCAGTACCATCGTGGCTAAAATGGTGGCTACGTATGAACCGAATAAGTCGGCACCCATACCGGCTACGTCGCCCACGTTATCGCCTACGTTGTCGGCAATGGTAGCCGGGTTACGTGGATCATCTTCGGGAATTCCCGCTTCGACTTTACCAACAAGATCGGCCCCAACGTCGGCCGCTTTGGTGTAAATACCACCACCTACGCGGGCAAACAAGGCAATAGACTCGGCTCCCAGCGAGAAACCCGCCAGTACTTCAAGCGCTTTTTCCATCGGCAACCCATTAACATCGCCCGATGGCTCAACGTATAATTTATACAGAACGATAAACAGGCTTCCCAGTCCCAGCACAGCAATACCGGCGACGCCGATACCCATAACTGAACCACCCGTAAACGATACCTCTAGGGCTTTGGTCAGGCTCGTTCGAGCGGCATGGGCGGTACGGACATTCGCTTTTGTGGCGATGTTCATACCAATATACCCCGCCAGCGCCGATAGAAACGCGCCAAGAAGAAATGAAATACCAATAATTGGACTGGAATTAGGGACTAACGTACCCATATAGGCCAGCAGAATGGCTACTATAATACCAAAGTATGTCAGAACGCGCCACTCGGCTTTGAGGAAGGCAATAGCCCCATCGGCAATGTATCCCGCAATTTCCTGCATTCGGGCGTCACCAGCTTCCTGCTTCGAAACCCACATGAATTTGGTAAACATCACGATCAGGCCAATGACGCCCAGGATGGGAACCAGATAAACACTGTAATTCATATAAATAGGTATAGGTTAAAAAATTGATTGCTCGCAAAGATAGAATTTGCCGGTGCATAACCCAACGCACGAAAGCACGATTTTTGACTTTTTTTAAGGATAAGTTCGGTTATTCAAGGAGATTTCTGATTCGATCAAGGCAAATTCACCCGGTACTAGGAAGTCTTCTATGGGTTGTGTAGGTTCAGAAGGAAAATTGCCAAAAATGATGATTCGACCTATATTCAATAGGTGCTTTATCCTTTCTCTTTATGAAAATTCTACATACATTCTTTTTTACACTAACCTCTCTCTTCGGTTGGTTACTTCTTCATTTACCAACTTCAGCTCGGGCCGGTGCAATTGATTCCATTCGAGTAACCGTTACCGAAGGTACAAACATGGCCGCCGACCTATCGCCCGATAAACGCCAGATTGCCATCGACTTACAGGGAACCATCTGGGTTTTACCAGTTGCCGGCGGTACGGCACGGCCCATTACCGATGTATTCGGCGATTGCCGCCAGCCGAGTTGGTCGCCCGATGGGAAGACGATTGCGTTTCATTCGTTTTGGGATGGGCGCTATCACATCTGGACAGTATCGGCAACGGGCGGCAAACCCCAGCGTTTAACATCGGGCATTTACGACGATCGGGAACCACACTGGTCGCCAGATGGGAAGCAACTTGTTTTTTCGTCGGACCGGAGCGGCAATTATGATATCTGGCAACTCAATCTGGCCGACAGTAAGCTAACCCAATTAACGAAGGATTCAGGCAACGATTTCAATCCGGCGTTCTCGCCCGATGGCAAGCAGGTCGCTTTTGTTTCCGACCGGCCCAACGCGCCGGGTGTGTATATCATTATTCCGGGAAGTACCGAAAAAATTGTCTCGCCTTCGTCCGCCAAAATCGCCGGAGCGTCCTGGCAACCAGATGGTTCGCACTTGTTTTATAATGCCCTGAATAATACGCAGAGTGGCCTGGAAACGGCGTCTGTTGCGGACAACAAAGCGCAAATGCTTACCGAAGCATCCGAAGACGTGTTTCCTTTTCGGACAAGCTGGTTTTCGTCCGGCGAATATCTTTATACGGCGAACGGTTTATTGAAACGTCGCAAGCTTGGTAGTACAACAGCCCAGACAATTCCGTTTCAAGCCATTATAACGCTTCCCCGAAGCACCTACAAACGCAAAACCTACGACTTCGACAGTCGAAAACCGCAACTCGTTCGGGGCATTAAAGGAACCTCTATTTCGCCCGATGGAAAGCAAATTGCGTTTGGCGCGCTGGGTGATTTGTGGATTTTGGCAAAAGGAACGAAAGCGCCGGAACGATTGACCCAGGGGCCAACGATGGAACTTGAGCCGACCTGGTCGCCGGATGGGACCAAGCTGGCCTACGTATCAGATCGAAACGGGAACATGGATGTTTGGATTCGAGATCTTAAAACGGGCCAGGACAAACTATTGACTGATATGGCCGATGATCTACATTATCCAAGCTGGTCGCCCGACGGTTCCAAAGTTGCCTTTTACCAAAGTGACCCACGCAATGCCTGGGGCCGCAGTACTTTATACGTTGCTGATGTCACGTATACCGCTGATGTAACAGTTCCTAAAACACGGAAGCTACACGAATCACTCTTTGTGCCGAGTCAGGCAACATGGGCCGCTGATGGAAAGACGATTGCGGTATCGGCTCTCCACCCCTATTCATCGCGCTACCGCGAAGGCGTCAGCGAGGTATTGCTCATTTCACTTGATGGCAAAAACGACCGTTATGTATCGCCCGCGCCCGCACACAGCCTGGCCACGAGAGGTCAAAACGGCCCCGTCTGGTCGCCCGACGGCACAAAGATGGCCTACATTCTCGACGGTTTGTTGTGGATAACGGACGTTAAACCCGATGGCAGCATTAGCGGAACGCCCCGCCAACTGACTACTGAGCAAGTCGAAACCCCCACCTGGACGGGTGATTCTAAAAGTATATTGTTTCTGGCAACGGACGTGTTTAAACAGATTTATTTATCCGATGGCCATGTCGAAACGCACCCAATGGACTTGTCCTGGCAAATCAGCCAGCCGACTGGCACTATTGTAGTTCATGCCGGGCGACTCTTCGACGGAAAAGCGAATACATACCGTAACAATGTTGACATTTTGATTGATGGTCAACGCATTAAGGCCATTGAGCCGCACCGGGCCGGTCGGTCGGGCACGTTGATTGATGCGTCGACTAAGACGATTATACCGGGTTTATTTGAAATGCACACGCACCAGCACTCTATGGTTGGGGAAAAGATTGGCCGGTTATGGTTGTCATTTGGTATTACATCGGTACGCGAACCCGGTGCCGATCCGTATGATGCGCTCGAACGGAAAGAATCGTGGGCCAGTGGTACACGGCCCGGTCCGCGCCAGTTTTTTACGGGTGGATTAACCGACGGAACGCGAATTTATTACGGAGCCGCCACCAGCATCAACTCCGACGAGCAACTTGATCGTGAACTTAATCGCGCCGTTCGCCTGGATTACGATTTGATTAAAACTTATGTCCGAATGCCCGATGCTATGCAACAGCGCATCACAACGTTTGCTCATGCACACGGTCTGCCCGTATCATCGCACGAGATTTTCCCGGCTATGCGCTACGATGTAGATGCCGTTGAACATATAGGCGGTACCAGTCGGCGGGGTTATTCGCCCAAGATTACGGCCATGAACCGGAGCTATCAGGATGTCATTCAACTACTGGCGAAGTCGGGAATGAACATTACCCCAACGGCTTCGCTGCAAGGCGGCTTTGCGGTACTGGGTATGAAAGATCCTGGTTTATATGAAAATCGGCAGTATCGGGCATTTTATTCCGAAGACTATAGTAATGCTCTTCAGGCCGGATCGGCTCAATATGCCAAAATGAGTCCCGGCTACCTGAGCAATTTCGGAAACCTCCAGAAAGGAGTAAAAGCGCTGGTTGATGCCGGAGCACACGTAACGGCGGGTACCGATAGCCCGTTTATACCGTATGGATTGAGTTTGCATACCGAATTGCAGGTATTTGTCGATGCAGGTTTAACACCCTACCAGGCATTACGGTCGGCCACAATCTGGGCGGCAGAAACGATAGGCGTCAGCAAAGATTTAGGCTCGGTAGAACCGGGTAAACTTGCCGATCTGGTTATCGTTAACGGCGATCCGCTGACTAACATCCGTGATGTACTAAACGTTGAACAGGTTATTCGGAATGGTCAGGTCTTTTCTATTGAGCAATTGTTAACAAAGCCCTAGTTCATCTATTATGGTCGGCCACTAATTAATCATGGGGATTGGGTAGATAATAGCCCAACCGTTTGAGTAGTAAAAGCAACGCTCCATAACTAGCACTTTGCTAGTTATGGAGCGTTGCTTTTATCTAACTAATAAGTTAGAAAAGAATATCCATGTAATTGGTTTGCAGCTATTTGACTACTAAGAGTCAAAAACTCAAACTGTAAAAATCCAAGAAATACTACTCAATTTACAATCAGTAAATATACTCAAATATAATTAATTCTGTATTATTTTGTATATACAAAATAATATTCCTCAATATTTACTTATTACAGATCAAATATTGGTTTTTATGAATATTAACAACAAATTGTACTGGAAATCTTGTCATTTCTTAACCAAAAATAAGCCTGATGAAAAAGTATTTACTATTGAGCCTGTTAATAGGTTTCAGTTGCTCATATGTGTGGGCACAAGGCCGAAAGATAAGTGGTACGGTCACCGCTGATGAAGGAAGTGGTGGATTTGCTGGCGCTACAGTTGTTGTAAAAGGCACTACTATAGGTACCGTAACTGATGTAAAAGGAGAGTACAATTTAAACGTGCCGGCTTCGGGTACGACACTGGTCTTTTCGGCCGTTGGGATGCAAACTGTCGAAGAAGTTATTGGCACGAGAACATCAATTAACCCGCTGCTCAAAGGCGATACCAAACAGTTAAATGAAGTAATCATTACCGCACTCGGTCTAAAAGAAGAACGGGACAAATTTGCGTCTTCAGTTTCGACAGTTACCGGTAAGAACATTGCCAAGTCGGGCGAGACCAGTCTGCTGACTGGTTTGAGCGGTAAGGCATCCGGCGTAACCATCACACGTAATGGAGGTGACCCAGGAGCGGGTGCCTATATCCAGATTCGCGGCCAGAATACAATTAATGGTAATGCTCAGCCTCTCTTTATAGTCGATGGGATTCCTGTTAGTAACTCAAGCGATAATAACGGGTCTGCGGCTGGTAACTCCATCGTTCAGCAATCACGTATTAACGACATCAACCCAGAAGACATCGAAAGCATGGAAGTACTGAAAGGTGCTTCGGCTGCGGCTTTGTGGGGCACACGGGCAGCCAATGGAGTCGTTGTTATTACAACCAAAAAAGGAAAAGACAGCAAAGGAAAAGTTAATATCAGCTTTAAGTCGAGCGTTTCGTTTGACCGGGTCAATAAAATGCACCCGCTGCAAACTACCTACGGGCAGGGTAGCAATGGTCTTTATAGCCAGGGGAACAAAGTTAGTTTTGGCGACCTGATTTCTAGCCGCGCTGGTGGAGCAGATACGTATATTACCGATCCTACAGCTCCCGGTTATCAGGGGTTTGTTACATTTCCGGATGGCACGAAACGGTACGCCATTGCTGCTGGTACGGCAGCAAATCCACACGGTGGTAAAAATTCGAAAGATGTATTCGATCACGTGAACGACGTGTATCAAACCGGCCACTTCACGGATAACAGCGTTAATATCAGTGGTGGCAATAACCGGTCTAACTTCATGATCAGTTATTCTAACCTGAATCAGGAAGGGATTGTGAAAGCCTTCAGTAATTATCAGCGGAACACAGCTCGGGTAAATGTAGCCAGTCAATTTACAGAATGGTTTCGGGCGTCTGCTAACCTGGCGTACTCCAAAGTCTTTTCGTCCCGTAATCAGCAGGGAGACAATCTTGATGGTATTCTGCTAGGCGGTACACGGACTGCTCCTGATTTTGACAATTCGCAATACACCGGCACTTACACCAATGCAGCTGGGCAGGTTTTCAATAATGCCCACGTTTCATATCGAAATCCGCTTGGTGTGGATCAGAATTCGATTTACTCGAACCCGGTCTGGAACATCAACAACAATAAGAACACTACTGATGTTGACCGCATTACGGGCAATATTGAATTAGCTATAACACCAATGTCATGGCTGAGTATTACGGGTCGAACAGGTATTGACAATTTTACCGATGCGCGGCTGGAACGGTTCGCTCGAAATTCGTCGTCTTACCTCGGCGGTTATTTGTCAAAAAACTGGATTACCGAGAAGCAATTCAATACCGATGTATTCGCCAACGCCAACAAAACATTCAGTAATAATTTTAGCGGTTCGTTTCTGGTGGGTGTCAACTACAACAGTCGCCGGAAGGCCATCTTAACGGATGCGATCACGAATTTGATTGTACCAACGGCTCCTGATATTCTAACAAACGCGCTGAACTCGAATCTTACAGCAACTAACTATAATTCGCTGATTCGTACATACGCTTACTATGCTCAGGCAGAAGCACAGGCGTATAACATGCTGTTTTTGACATTGACGGGCCGGAGCGAAAGTGCATCGACATTTGGATCTAAAACCAATAGTAGCTTCTTCTTTCCATCGGCGGCATTGGCCTGGCAGTTCACAAAACTGAAGGGTTTAGAAAGCAGCCCACTACTTAGCTTTGGTAAATTACGCCTGACCTGGGGCCAAGTGGGTATTCAGCCACAACCATACCAAAACTTCACGACGTTCTCGCCCGCTGCTTATGGCGATGCTTTTGCGGGTGGTTTATCGTCGGCCAGTTCGTTGTATGGTGGTGGTTATGTGCGTAGTACAACCGCTGGCAATGACTTCCTGCGTCCGGAACGAAAAACAGAAAGTGAAATTGGGGTTGATTTACGTTTCCTCAACAACCGGATCAACTTCTCGGCTACGGCTTATACCAACAATACGAAAGATGTAATTCTGTCGCTGAACGTACCAAACGAAACAGGCTACTCTGTTCGGAACATCAATGCCGCCGAATTATCGAACAAAGGGATTGAATTAGAAGCTGGTGCCGACATGTTAACCCTTGGTGATTTCAAATGGAATCTGGCAGCCAATTTCTCGCTGAACCGTAATAAGGTCGTTTCACTGGCTGGTGCATCAGTTCAGATTTTACCGGATAGCTATCAGGAAAACGCATCGTTGGTTCCGGGACAACCGTTTGGTGTCTTCTACTCGACAGATTTCCTGAAAGATGAGTCGGGCAAATACAAACTGGACGCAAACGGTTTCCCACAGGGTGGTACAGACAACGAAGTCATTGGTAATCCAAACCCGAAATGGCGCGGTGGTTTAGGAAGTACATTCTCCTACAAAGGCTTATCGCTTTACGTCTTGTTTGACCGGGTTGCCGGTAACGATTTCTATAACGGAACGCGGGGTGCTCTTTACAACATAGGTACTCACGGCGATCAGGGCCACACAGTCGTTGCGCCAACGGGCGGCCTCAAAGATGTGACCGGCAAATTAATTGCCGCCGGCACTTCCTTTCAGGGAGAAATCAAAGATTTTGGTGCTGGTCCGGTAGCTATCAATCAGGCTTGGTGGCAGGGTCGCGGAACGGCGTTCAACTCGGCGTCTTACAAACAGTTCATTGAAGACGGAAGCGCTACCCGCATGCGTGAAATAACACTGAGCTATACTTTACGTAGCGAAGGATTCCGTCGGTTAACGCACCTGTCGAACGTTGATTTTAGTTTAACCGGACGTAACCTTGTTTTGTGGACCAAATACACGGGTACTGATCCAGAAGTGAATATTACGGGAGCTGGCCTATCGAGAGGGCAAGATTGGTTTACAAACCCAAACACGAAATCATTATTGTTTTCGCTGAAAATCACTTACTAAGAAACCGTTTCGGGTACATAAACTTGTTAGACTCATGAAAAAAACATTTTCACATAAAGTTACCATTGCGCTGCTAGGCATCACACTGCTAAGCAGTTGCAGCGAATTGTTCAATGATCCGAGTATCAAAAGCAATCCCAACGCCGTTACGGATGTAGACGTAGCCACGCTCCTGTCAGGAACATTGCTTGGCGTATCTATGCTACACGAAGATACCGACGTTCGTATCTCAGCCATTTGGGCTGGCGAACTGAACGGCTTAGCTCGTCAGCACCAGGGCTATGCCGATTATATCGTTTCTTCGCAGAATTTCAGTTGGAGTCCTCTTTACCCCGCAGCAAGCCAAACACGGCTAATTCAGACAAAAGCCGATGCTGTAGGCGACAAATGGACCAAGGGTGTTGGACAAGTACTGGAAGCTCTTCTGATTGCTAAAGCAACGGACTTATACGGTGATATACCTTACAGCCAGGCATTTGATGATGTCAAATACCCGACGCCCGTATTCGATAAGCAAATGGATGTGTATACAGCCCTGCAAACGACGCTGGACAATGCCATTGTAAATTTGTCGGCATCGGCGGGTTTAGCGTTCTCCGCTCAGGATTTCATCTATAAAGGCACTGTCGCCAAATGGAAAGCGGCTGCTTATACCTTAAAAGCCCGACTCTATTTACACACGGCCGAGTATGCTAAAGCGGTTACAAGTGCCGCTTCAGGTATTAGCAGTACGGCAGGTGATGCGCTGGTTCCTCACGGTACCAGCCAGGGTGTTGATTTCAATCAGAACTACGATTTCTTCCGGGTAAACCGGGCTGGCGATACGGGTTTCGACGGCGCTTACTTGCCTACATTGATGCAATCCCGGATAGGTTCGGCCAATACAAAAACCAATGAAACGGCTCTGTATAATTTTTACTTTAAAACAGGGATAACCGCAACAGGCAGTTTGGACCCCAATGTGGTCGATGGCGCATTTAA
This sequence comes from Spirosoma sp., assembly GCA_964263725.1. Classification (GTDB taxonomy): domain Bacteria; phylum Bacteroidota; class Bacteroidia; order Cytophagales; family Spirosomataceae; genus Spirosoma. The sequence continues at coordinate 2,891 of CAXVWN010000174.1, read as the reverse complement.
GTCAACAGCACCGCATCCTATTCTTACCTATTACGAAAATCAGTTGATTATTGCAGAGGCACAAGCTCGTTTGGGCGACAATGCCAAAGCGTTGGCCGCACTGAACTCGGTTAGAAGCGGCTTGGCTGGTGGCTATATCAATGGTCAAACTCTCCCCACCGCAGGCCTTAAATACGACGCTTATACACTGGATGATTTTGCACCGGCCGGTTTAGCAAACCCAACTAAATTAGGAACGGTACAAACGGCTTTGCTGTATGAAATCATCACCCATCGGTACATTTTCTTCCTGATGCAGTATGAAGCCTTTAACGATGTACGGCGCATGGATAAAGCAGTACCTATTGTTAAGCTACCAATTCCGCTCTACGCAGGTTCGCAGAAGCCAGAACGGTTCATTTATCCGCAAGGCGAGGTTAACACCAATCCGAACGTACCCAAACCGCTACCAGATCAATTCACGAAAGTGACAATCTTCCAATAATACGTTTAGTTGTTAGGTCAAGTGAGTTAAAAGGCTACCTCTAGTTAGGTAGCCTTTTCTTATCTTTGGGCTTAACCGTTTAAATCCGTTTCCTGCCTGTGTCACTTAGAAAACTACTGCCCTCGCTGCTCCTTGGCAGTCTGCTCACGTCTACCTCCTTCGCTCAGGTTCCATACGGCCCAATCAAGCCCGCACCACCGGGCGAGATTCTGTCAAACCTCAAAAAACTGAACGTTCTGGGTTCGGTTCTCTACATAGCGGCTCACCCCGACGATGAGAACACGTTGTTGCTGGCTTATTTAGCCAAAGATCGGCTTGTTCGCACGGGTTATTTATCGCTAACACGGGGCGACGGAGGCCAGAATCTTATCGGGCCGGAACAGGGCGAAAACATTGGTGTTATCCGAACGCAGGAGTTGCTGGCAGCCCGACGGGTGGATGGACCCGACCAGTTTTTTAGCCGGGCGTATGACTTTGGCTTTTCTAAATCGACCAATGAAGCCGTTCGTACCTGGGGGCAGGACAAAGTCTTGGCTGATGTCGTCTGGATGATTCGGAAATACCAGCCCGATGTGATCATGACGCGCTTTCCTCCCGATGCCCGCGCGGGTCACGGACACCATAGCGCATCAGGATTTCTGGCTGAAGAAGCGTTCAAAATATCAAACGATCCCACCAAATTTCCGGAGCAACTGGCTTATGTGAAACCGTGGCAGGCCCGGCGTATCATGTGGAATGTATTTGTTCCAGGCGCGTTTTTGAGCAATAAAAAACCAGAAGAGGCCGGTAACTTAATTGGTATCGAAACGGGTTTATTCAATTCTCTTCTTGGCAGATCCTATGGTGAAATTGCCTCGGAAAGCCGTAGTCAGCATAAAAGTCAGGGATTTGGCGTAGCTCCCAATCGGGGTGCCCGCGTTGATTACCTTTTGCTGAAAGGTGGCGATCCTGTCCAGAAAGACCCGCTCGATGGAGTCGATATAAGCTGGAAACGGGTGCCGAATAGTGATGCTGTTCAGTCGCAGGTTAGTCAGCTTATCACTGGTTTCAAGCCCGATCAGCCGGCGGCTTCAGTACCTGCCTTAGTTCAGCTATACGGAGCGATCAACAAATTAGATACCACTAATATTTATGTAAAAGCCAAACGGCAGGAAGTCGAAACGCTTATTCGGCAGTGTTTGGGTTTATGGTTCGAAACCAACCCCACCGATTACGCAGCGACGCCCGGCGAAACCATCAAGCTGACCACCAATATTGTCAATCGGGCCGATTCGCCCGTTACGTTATTGCGTGTACACTATTCGACCGGTAAAGACACGACTCTCAATATGGCCCTCAGGCCAAACGATGTTGTGTTGTTACCGACAACGGTAACCATTTCAAAAACCGCAAAAATTTCACAACCCTACTGGCTCGAAAAACCCATTGATAAAGGCTTGTTTCAGGTCGATAATCAGCAACTGATCGGTTTACCCGAAAACCCGCCTGCTATAAGTGCCAGCTACACCTTTGATATTAGTGGTCAACGCTTTACATTCAGCCGTCCGGTTATCTACCGATCAACTGACCCCGTAGACGGCGAAACCTATCGACCTTTCATTATCCAACCCGACGTTACGGCAAACCTAACCGAACGCGTATTTACATTTGCTGATAATACGCCCAAAACGGCTGAAGTTGTCCTAAAAGCAGGGCGCGCAAACGTGTCAGGAACATTGAAGATGGATGTACCAGCGGGCTGGACTATAACCCCCGCTTCGCAACCATTTGACCTAAAAAATAAAGGGGATGAGCAACGAATATCCTTCCGTTTAACGCCTTCAGATAAGGCCCAGAATGGCAAGTTACAAGCCATAATGACAACTGCAGACGGCACATTTACTACGGGTTTACGCTTGATTGCTTACAAGCATATTCCAACGCAAACGCTATTCCCCCCCGCCGAAGCCAAACTAGTAAAACTAGACGTGAAGGTAACGGCCAAAAACATAGGCTACATCGTTGGCGCGGGCGATGAAGTTCCGGCTGCGCTACAGCAAATGGGCTGTCGTGTAACTCTTCTTGGCACTACGGAATTAAACGGAAATCTTTCCGGATATGACGCGATTGTCGTTGGCGTCCGAGCATATAATACTAACAGTTCACTGGCTCGCTACCAGCCAAAATTGATGGATTACGTTAAAAACGGTGGCACGATGATCGTACAGTACGTAACACCCAATAGCTCATTTCTTCGCAATGAAGCGCCATTGCCACAACTTGGACCCTATCCATTTACAGTTAGCGCCGAACGCGTAACGGAAGAAGATGCCCAAATGACGTTCGTGAATCCCCAGCATCGGTTGCTCAACTACACTAATAAAATAACCGAGGCCGACTTTAACGGGTGGATTCAGGAACGCGGTAT
>CAXVWN010000173.1:0-11432 GCA_964263725.1 Spirosoma sp. | reverse complement strand
GCTCCCAAAACTAGTTATTGGTACACACGAGCCGTGTTCTTTATCGCAACTACAAACCGATTACGAAGCGGGTGGACAAGGTAGCTTTTCGGCCTTTCTGCAATCGCCAATCTGGACTAAACTCAAAGAAAACGGCTTGCTCATTGTGTAATCCATCGGGCCTCTTTCACCCGCGTATTGTTGAGCCTGATTTGATCGCTACGGCTGACCCATCGGCGAGGAAAACCGAGTGGGGAGGTTGTTCGAAAAATGGGCTAAATTCTGAGCCGTATAGTTTCTGAATGTCGCATTGAACATCATAATCACGCACCGGATAAATAGACCAGGGTGGATGAACAACTTCATATTCTGATGTTCGACCTTCGTTTCGCTGTAGAGATGACCGCTTTGTATAACCCCAATAATGCTCGGTGATGAATGCTTCTTCGCTATCGGGCACGAGCGAATGACCCGCCCGATCGGCATGAACGCGAATGTGATTCCAGTTAGACCCGACTTTCCAATCGTACTGAATTTGTTGCGTATCACCGGCCTGCTGCCAACTATGCCGCATGGGATGCGTAACGTATGGTTCGCCATAGAGCGTGTTGGCAACCAGTGTAATAGCCATTTTCGGCACAATTTCCTTCACGAATACCACACCCCGTTTCCAGCCGGTATCCGTTTTACGCCGGACGTAGAAACGTAAGTTAAACTCCTCAAATTCCTGATGGAAAGGCACGGCGATTACGCCAAACATCTTGACCCGCTGAAAATAAAACCCGACCAAACTACCGTAACAAATGCCCTCAAATTCATCTAGTTCAGTCCCGAAAGGCACGAGTGGCTCCAACACCTTTCTGTCGATGGCGTAATTGGCAAAAATCAGGTTTCGCCATTCGGCGGTCAGAAAGGTAGTAGCCATATAAAAATGAAGACAGTTACACGAACAACGGTATGTGCGTTTGATGGTTCACTAAACAAAAAAGGGGATGGCAGTGCCATCCCCCTTCTTCACTTAAAGGCCACGCAATTTATTGATTAAAAGTTACTTCTGCTGTTCGTATTTATCCTTGTAGGTCTTGTATAACCGCTTATGTCGATCGTCCAGATTTACTTTTCGACCTTGGATAAACACGTGCTCAATTATGTTTGTACGCATGTCCAGAGCATCCCCCGCCGATACAAACAGCGTAGCCTGTTTACCTTTCTCAAGCGTACCAACGAGATTATCGACGCCCAGAATTTTGGCGGTGTTCGACGTAACCATTTTCAACGCTTCTTCGCGGTCGGTAACGCCAAAACCGGCGGCTGTTCCAGCCAGAAACGGCAGGTTTCGCGTTCTCCACCATTCGTCGGCATAGCTCAGACTGACCAGAATACCAGCCTTTTGCAGAATGCCCGGCATCCGATACGGTAAATCAACATCTTCATCTTCGCGATTGGGCAGACGGTGCAATCCACTCAGAATTACCGGAATATTGTTTTCCTTTAAAAACGTGACCACCCGGTTCGATTCTTCGCCCCCAACAATCACGATCTTCGGCACGCCCATCGACTTGGCAAACGTAACAGCTTCGATGATGTCTTTCCCGTAATCGGCCCGGATATACAGATTTTGCTTACCTGAAAACAGACCGCGCATAGCCTCTAGTTTGAGGTTCATCGTTGTCGGAGCCGGGGCAGCCGCATAGGCTTTCGCATCGGCAAACGTAGCTTGTAACGCATCAATGGCAGGGCCGCGTTTCTCGTTTTTCTTGACGATGGTCGAGAAATCCTCAAAATTAAAATCGTTGCTGAAATACGTAGGCCAGTTGAGCCAGAGGCCATCATCCTTTTTCAGGGCAGCATCTTCCCAGTTCCAACCGTCGGCCATCATCACGCTTGAGCTTCCCGAAACGGTGCCGCCTTGCGGCATGGCCTGTGTTACCAGCACGCCGTTGTTACGGATAGTCGGAATAATTTCAGAATCGGTATTGTAAGCGATAAGCGACCGGATATTTGGATTCAGTATACCAATTTCCTGCTTATCGACCGTTGACCGAACGGCGCCAGTTTCCTGCAAACCAACCGTTGAAGCCGGTGAGATGATACCCGGATAAACATGTTTTCCCGACACGTCGATCACCTCAACATCGGTGAGGTTCAACTTCACCAACGTTCCGTCAACAACGTTGGTAAGCACCCCATTGGTGAACAACACAACGCCGTTCGGGATAACCTGCCCGTTGCCCACGTGAACGGTGCCGCCCATCAACGCGATGGTTTTTGTTTGCGGTTTTGCCGGAGCGGGGTTCTGGCCATAGCTCATGAGCGATGCCAGGGTGAATATAGAAATTAAGATTTTTTTCATGATTGTCGTGATTGACCTGCGTACAAGTCATGTCATTTTATTTCCCTTCTTCGCCTTCGGCCATAACTCCTTCGATGTCTTCGCAATGCCACATCCGGGCCCGCCGTGGCATGGGTCGTGTGGTCGATGCACCGCTGGCTTTGGCGGTCAACATCTTCTGAATCAGTCGCGCACGTTCGGCCTGCATCAGCTCGCGCTTGTGATCTTCATCTTTCAGGCTGAAATAGATCGCGCCATCAATCATTGTGAATTCAGGCCGGGCGTAAATGGCCAGCGGATTCGCATTCCAAAGGACAAGGTCAGCATCTTTGCCCGCCCGAACGCTACCAAGCCGATTGTCTAAATGCAGGAGTTTAGCCGGATTGAGCGTCACCATTTTCCAGGCATCTTCTTCGGTCATACCACCATACTCGACTGTTTTAGCGGCTTCCTGATTCAGACGACGAGCCATTTCGGCATCATCTGAATTGATCGACACCGTAACACCCTGCCGATGCATCAGGGCCGCATTGTACGGAATCGCATCGTGAACTTCCATTTTATACGCCCACCAGTCAGCAAATGAAGAGCCACCTGCGCCGTGCTTCGCCATCTTATCGGCCAGTTTGTAGCCTTCCAGAATGTGCGTAAACGTGTTAACTTTAAAGCCCAGCGAATCAGCTACTTTCAACAGCATATTAATTTCCGATTGCACATAGGAGTGGCACGTAATGAACCGTTTCTTGGCTAAGATTTCGGCCAATGCATCCAGTTCAATGTCCCGACGTGGCACTAAAGCCGTTGCTTTCTCTTTGGCCGTCAACTTGTTATACGTCGCCCAACCTTTGGCATACTCTCTTGCGCGTGTGAAGTGATCCATATAAACCTGCTCCACGCCCATACGCGATTGTGGAAAACGGGTCAATACGCCTGGGTTTGGGTAGTTGGATTGTTTTACGTTTTCGCCCAGGGCAAACTTGATAAATCCATCGGCACCTTTGATGAGCATGCCATCACCCGATTCGCCCCACTTCAATTTCACAATGGCCGACTGCCCGCCAATGGCATTCGCCGAGCCGTGCAACAGTTGCGAGGTTGTAACGCCCCCGGCCAACTGGCGGTAAATATTGATATCCTCCGGGTTAATGACATCCGCCATCCGAACCTCTGCCGAACTCGTTTGACCACCTTCGTTGATGGACAACAGGGCAATGTGCGAGTGCTCGTCAATAATGCCGTTTGTAAGGTGCTTGCCGGTCCCGTCAATTACTTTAATATCAGCCGGAACGGGCAGGTTTTTCCCAACTTTAGAGATTTTACCATCTGTGACAAAGACGTCTGTATTAGTCAGAACACCATCTTTTTCGTTCGTCCAGACCGTTGCATTGCGAATCATGATGGTTTCCGACTTGGGTTTCTGCGTATTGCCCATGCCCACAAACGGATAAAGCATACTGCTAACGGCCGTTGCTGAAACCGCTGTGGAACTCGTCGCCGACGCGGATACAGCCGTCGTTGATCGTGGTGTATCGGCTGCGCGCACCGCCGACCATGTTATCGCTTTACCATCGGGGGTTTCACCATCGCCTTTAATGGTCGTTCCCGTACGGAAGCCCGTTAGTCGCGTGGTTCCGGGTTTTTTCTTGTCCAGTTGAATTTGAATCGAAATCAAATCACCACTGACGGCTATTTTGGGGGTTATTTTAACGGTATCAGCCAGAATCTGATACTCCGGCTTGTCGGCCGATTTTCCCGTAATGTTCAGTTTTAGGTTCGATTGAGAACCCACCGTCAGATTCCAGGTGCCCCGCAAATCGGCCGCATCTTTGTTGTTAACAACGTACTGCTTACCCCGCATCCAGTTTTCATAGATCACGTTGTCAGCGCTGAACAGGTTGCCTGACGTAATAATGAAGTTGGCCAGCCGACCTTTCTGCAAGGTGCCAATCTGATCATCAGCCTTTATCAGTCGAGCCGGTATGGTGGTCAGGGCTTCGAGTGCTTTTTGTTCAGAAAGGCCATTTTCGATGGCTTTGCGCAGGTTAGCCCAAAAGTCAGCTTTGTTTTTTAAGCCAGCCGTTGTTAGCGCAAATGGAATGTTGGCCCCGGCCAGTCGTCCGGCATTCATGGGAGCCATTTCCCAATGTTTAAGTTCGGCGAGGGCCACGTTATCAGCGTCCCACGCATCTTCGACATCGTAGGGTTGCGGGTAATTTAATGGCACGATGAGCGATGCGCCCGTAGCTTTCACTTCGTCGATCCGCTGATATTCATCGCCTGAACTACGTATAATATATTGAACACCAAATTCATCACCAATTTTATCGGCCCGCATAATGCCGAGTTTGTCATTCGCGTCAAAAATAGCGGGTAAGCCCTGGGTCCGACTAAGCGCATCGAGCGACATATTGGCTTGCTCTTTGGCACCTGACCGCTTATACCAGTCGGCATCATACAATGCCTGCCGTAGTAGCGCCACGCTTCCCATCATGGAGTTTGGATACTGCTGTGCCGAACTGCCTTTGCTAAACGAGTAGTGCGCAGTAGCATTGGGTTTAAGGACCAGCGTATTTTCACGATCATCGGCGAGGATCACCAGCGTGCCCGTACCGCGGGCAATGCCATCGTGCGGGTGAGTTAGCACGGCTCCGAAACCCAGTTTGCGTAACTCGTCGGCTTTTACGGCATTCGCTTTAAAGAGGATACTGGCATCATTTTCGGGCTGAATGGCCTGATTCCAATAGTAAGCGCCTTTCTTATTCGACTCATATTGGGGAACTCCACCCCGGCCACCGCCCGGTCCGCGCGTTATTTCCGGCATTCCATAGTCGGAGTCAATATCAATCAGGGCGGGGTAAATTCGTTTGCCTTTTAAGTCGGACACAACGGTTCCGACTGGTAAATTAACCGTTGTACCAACGGCTTCAACACGCCCATTGCGAATGAGCAGCGTAGCATTCTGGAGGGTGGTTTGCGGATCAACGACGATGGTTGCATTCGTAAACGCATACAGCCCTGGGCGCTCATCATAGACACCATTTTGCGGAAACGTCGTCTGAGCCACAGAGGAATAAGCCAGACCAGCCACAAAAAGTGCTGTCAGAAAATGTTTGGTCATGAACTTGGTTGATTGGTTGATGATTGGGGTTAACTGCCAAAAATACGCAAATTCATGCTCCATCCGGCGATTTTAGCCAAAGAATATTTGCTATCCAAACTCAATTGACAAGTTATTCTAGTTGTAAAATTGTTTCTTTGGGCACAGAAATCATTCTTTTCTCTTATCATGCGTTTTCTCATTCTTTTCATCAGCGTTGTGGCCAGTTCAGGGAATGCCTTCTCGCAGGCACAAACGGAATACATGACCCAGAGTACCCGCGACCGGATCAACTTTACTACCCTGAACGCAACGAACAACGCTACCTTATTTTCCATTAAAGGGGATCCTGGAAAACTAATTGGTGATCCCTATCTTGACACAACCTGGCAAGCAGGCAATGTAAAATTTTATAATCGGCTTGGCGTATCCTTAACAACCGACTCGCTCGACGGTGTACCGGTGCGCCTGGATTTATCCGCTAATGAAGTTGAAATTAAAGCCGGATCAAACGATATCAGAGCAGTAAAGTCAACAGCTGTTCGCTATATGGACATAAATAATGCATCCGGCTCCGTTAGTCGGTTTATAAATGTTCGCGAATATCAGGGCGAAATTGACGGCTTAACCGGGTTCTTTAATCAACTCGTAACGGGTAAACTAAGTCTGTTGCTGCATCCATCGGTCTATGTTCAAAAAGCAAATTTTAACGTGGCGATGAATACGGGGACAAAAGACGATGAATTCATAAAAAAGATGGATTGGTATGTAGCTCGCGGGAAACAGGTTGCCAAATTCTCCCCCAATAAGAAAACCATTCTCGACCTGATGGCTGACAAAAAAGAACAGATCGATACGTTTTTGAAAGCGGAGAAACCAAACCTAAAATCCAGGCAGGGATTACTAGCCGTATTTGCCTATTATAACAAATTATGAATACCCAAAACGGTTGGGTATCAGCCTTTATCTGCAACATTCCGGTTTTATTTTGCGTTTGGGTAGGCATGGCACTGGAACCCATGTTTATTATCTAGGCAGTTGACCTAAAATCGCCCTTATCAACAATATCAAACATGTATAGCACTACCCCATGAAACCCGTACTAAACTTGTCTGTGGGATTCCTGCTATTGACTTTACTGAACATTACTTGCTGCGCAATCCAGATGCCACTGGCGGATACGACAGCTATTAAAATTGACGCTCCTACAGACAGGCAAATTCCTCACCAGCAGGACATTGCCGACCTGCTGAAGCACTGGTATCCGCGCTTACCAATTACAACACACGATTCGGCAAGTTTGCAGGAAGGTAAACATTTTGTACTGGTCATTCCTCAGATTGGCTATACATTACAGACTAGGGGCTTGGTTGCCGTACTCGTTAATGCGGCCTTCCGAAAGCCCGGCGCCAACATGTCGTCGATGACCGGCCAGCTTTCGTATACCCAGAATAACCAGGTCATTTTCACCGCCAATTCGGCCATTTGGAGTCGTAATAACCGGTTACTCTGGACGAATGACTGGCGGTTGATGCACTATCCTCAGTCCACCTATGGCTTGGGTATGTACACCACCACCGACCGGGTTATCAACATGAATTATGCCTATCTCCGATTTTACCAGAGTCTTTTACAGCGGCTCGCCCCCAATTTATACGCTGGTATCGGGTATTATTTAGATCTCCACTGGAATATAGACAGCTATATTGAAAACGCAAATGGTATCCGTGAGTTTACCCGTATCTCGCGCTATCCATTTGGTGTTCAGGGCCGTTCGGTATCGTCGGGGCCGGCCATACATTTGCTCTACGACAATCGACGCAATGCGATCAATCCGAACGGAGGGTTATACGTAAACGCTGTGTTTCGGGCCAATATGAGTCTGCTGGGCAGCGACGATACGTACCAATCGCTTTTGGTAGAAGCCCGAAAATACGTGCATTTATCCCCCAAGTCCGATAATATTCTAGCCTTCTGGACCTACAACGCGCTGACATTGAGCGGGGATCCCCCATTTCTGGATTTGCCCAGCACAGGTTGGGACAATACGGGCAATGTGGGACGGGGATTTATTCAGGGCCGGTTTCGGGGCAAAAATCTGCTGTATGCCGAAGCCGAGTACCGCTTCCATATCACCCCCGACCGGCTGCTGGGTGGCGTGGTCTTTGCCAACGCTCAGACCGTAACGGAACAGGCCAGCGGACAGTTTGAAAAAGTGGTTCCCGCCGTTGGGGCGGGTCTGCGTATCAAGATGAACAAAGTGTCGCGCACGAATCTCTCCGTTGATTATGGCTTCGGCTTCGACGGTTCACATGGGTTATTCTTCAATCTGGGCGAAGTGTTTTAGACCTGTTGCGGAGACGTTTTCACAAAAACCGCTAGAACAGTAAACTCATTTTCCCCCGCCCCAGTCGAGCTGAATTTTCCGGCCTGTATCGGCGGCTTGCAGAATGGCCCCGATGAGTTTCATATCTTTCCAGCCTTCTTCGCCCGATGCTTCGGGTTTGGTTTTCGTTTGAATGGCCCGCACAAACGCATCCATTTGGGCAATTTGCTGGTAATGAGGTGATGGTACGTTCATCTCACCCCGGCTCGTAATACCCTGAGCACCCGTCGCGTTGAATGACGGTTCGAGTTTAAACCAGCCGCGCTCGCAGGTGGCGTATAACCGGTCTACGTACGATGAATAGGTTGTGCTGCAATGCGCTACAGTGCCGCCTGGAAACTCAAATTGCCAGAAAACCGTCTCGTGAATAGCCTTGAAATGCTCCTTATCGAAGGTGAATGCCTGCGCCGTTACGCTGATCGGGTCAAGATTTAACGTTCGTCGGGCACCCTGAATAGCATAGATACCTAAATCCATGATGGCCCCGCCCCCACCAATTTTCTTGTCTAACCGCCAGGAGTTCGGTCCTGGTACGGTGAATCCCAAGCCCGACTCAATCACTTTTACATGCCCAAACGTATTCTCAGCTGCCAGCCGACGCATTTCGAGATGGTGCGGCTCAAAATATAGCCGATAGCCAACCGATAGCTGTACTCCCGCTTTTTCGCAGGCCGTAATCATCTGCCGGGCTTCGGCAGCGTTCATGGCCATTGGCTTTTCACAAATAACGTGTTTACCCGCCTGTGCCGCCCGAATGGTGTACTCGGCATGCAGAAAATTGGGCAAAACGATATAGATAATGTCGATATCGGGGTTGTTCCGAATCTGGTCGAAGGTTTGGTAATTGTATATATTTTTCGCCGGAATACTATATTTCTCAGCCCATGTTTTGGCCTTATCGGGTGAACCCGTTACAATACCCGCCAGGTAGCAGTTCTGCGTTTCGAGCAGAGCCGGAGCGAGCTGACTTGTCGCATAATTCCCTAAGCCGACCAGCGCAATCCCTAGTTTCTTTGCTCTGGGTTCTTGCCCGGCAAACAGATCTGCCGGTTGTATGAGCATACCGCCAACGGCCATAGAAAGCGTTTGCAAAGACGTTCGGCGGGAGATCAGGGCGTTCATGGAGGAATTGCTTCGTTTAGCTGACAAAAGATAGCAAAAAAAAGCCCGGAATGTCGATCCGGGCTGGCAACTATTTTTTCAGATTTATTCAATCACAGGAGATGTAGACTGAGTCGGTAAAGATGCCGTGTCACCGGTTTCCCTACTTTCATCCTTTGGCCCCCGCCGACGTTTTTTCCGGCGTTTGGGCTTGTCTGCAGTTTGCCCTTCTACGTTAACTGGCGGGGTTTGGGTTACCGTACCAGCATTCCCAATGGCTGGTATTTCAGTACTGATGATCTCCGGTTTAGGTTGACCGTTGCTACCCTCCCGCCGTTCGCCTACAGGTGTAGCATTTCCATTCCGACCGTCATCTCGGCGACCGTCATCACGGCGACCGTCTCTACGTTGTCCATCTTTATGGCGGCCATCGTCTCGTCGGCCGCCGTCTCGCCCACCCCGGCTGGCACCACCGTGGCTACTGGGGCCTTTACCACGAAGTCCACTAAATCGTTTCGGGTCGAATACGGGCGATTTGCCCATTCCTAATTCTTCAGTAATTGACTGTTTGTCAACCTCACGTTCAATTAGTTTTTCGATATTAACGATTCGATTCTGGTCCTGATCGCTAATAAATGTAATGGCGGTTCCGGTGGTGGCAGCCCGCGCGGTGCGGCCAATTCGGTGAACATAATCCTCGGCGTCGCGCGGAATGTCGTAGTTAACAACGTGCGTCAGATTATCGATGTCAATACCTCGCGATAGCACGTCGGTAGCGACAAGAATCGGGAACGCTTTATTTTTGAAATCACGTAATACCACTTCGCGGTCGTCCTGTTCCAGATCAGAACTAATACCGCGTGCTTCATAATTGAGCTTACTCAATGCCCGCACAATGCTATTAACCTCCGATTTACGAGAGGTGAACAGCACCATACTTTGCACTGGCTTGGTACTGTTTTTTATCAGGTGAGCCAGCAACGGCAGTTTCTGATTATCGTAGGCCAGATAAAACTGCTGGTCGATGCCAGCGGCTGGTTTGGAGACCGCCAATCTGATTTCTTCGGGATCGGTCAGTAATTTTTTGGAGAACTCCCGGATTTTATTGGGCATCGTTGCGGAGAAAAGCAACGTTTGCCGTTTTACCGGAATTTTCTCAACGATGTTCATAATATCGTCCGAGAAACCCATGTCGAGCATCTTATCGGCCTCATCGAGCACCAGATAGTCAATTTTATCGAACTTAACGTAGCCGAGCTGCATGTGGGCAATCAGTCGCCCCGGTGTAGCAATAATAATATCGGCGCCCGTTTCGAGTGCTTTGCGTTGTTTATCCCAATCGTCGCCTTTGCCTCCGCCATAAATGGCAATGCTGTTGGCCTGCACAAAATAGCCAAAACCTTCTACCTGCTCGTCAATCTGCTTGGCCAGCTCACGCGTGGGCACCAGAATAAGCGTGCTCGTATGGTCGTGATCGGCGTGCGAAATTTTGTCGAGAAGCGGGATAAGATAAGCTGCCGTTTTGCCGGTGCCGGTCTGGGCACTGGCGATGAGATCACGCCCTTCGAGAATTTTGGGAATGGCCATCTCCTGAATGGGAGTCGCCTTCAAGTAATTCATGGCGTCCACACCGGCCAGCAGGTCGTCGTGGAGATTAAATTCGGAAAATGTCAAGGTAACAGCTAGTGAAAGTGAAAAACCGCTGACCTTAACGTCCGGGCCAGCAAACCGTCGCAAGTCGTACGCGACTCCGAGACGATCCGATTGATTTGAAACAAATATAACGAAAAACGAGGATTTATTTAGTATGTTCGGTTTGTCGTTCCCTTTGCCGATCTATCCTTCCTAACTCATTCGGATGCACCGACGACAATTTCTTCAGAAATCCATCGTAAGCAGACGTTTGGCCATTCTCATCTCATCTGCCTTAATAAACTACTTCTGTTGTATACTTCGAATTTTTAGGCCACAGCTAACGGAGAATTTATACGTCACTACTGCCCCGCTACTATGCCTTTTACAGTTATTTTTATCCGGCACAGAAACATACTCGATGCGATATAAAGTATGGTTCCATCGTCGCCCCAGGCGAGATTGGAAATTACTTCGCCGGTGTCGATGCGCCCAAGCAATTTACCCGCCGACGATATAACCAGTACCCCACCCGGTCCCGCTACCCAGCAATTTCCCTGACTATCTATTTTAAGCCCATCCAACACTTCTTTCGGACGAAATTTTGGCAGTGTTGAGGCATCGAAGAAAACGCGTCCTTTGCCAACATCGCCGTTTTCCAGCACCGGGAAGGCCATAATAAGCGGTTTCAGCGAATCGGATTGAGCGACATACAACGTTTTTGCATCGGGTGAAAACGCTAACCCGTTCGGATAGGTCATGTCCTTGATGAGCAATGTAACGTCTCCATCAGGCGCTAGCCGATAAACACCATTAACGGGTGTCTCGCGGGTAGGATCGTTTTCCTGCTTAGGTAGCCCATAAGGCGGATCCGTGAAATACAGATTACCCGTTGAATGCGCGAT
>CAXVWN010000172.1:0-30449 GCA_964263725.1 Spirosoma sp. | reverse complement strand
GTACGATTCGCAGTATACGCGTAACTGTAACGGGCGATGCGGTACGACCGGGTACGTATACGCTCTCATCGCTGTCAACGGTTATGAATGCGGTTTATCAGGCAGGTGGTCCCAACGATATAGGCTCCTACCGAAAAGTGCAGCTTATTCGTAACAACAGAATAGCTGCCACGCTCGACCTGTACGATTATCTTTTGAGCGGTATCCAACATAACGATCTACGCTTGCAGGACAACGACAACATTCGTTTTACGACCTTTCTTGAGAAGATTGAAATCACGGGGACCGTTAAGCGAGCTAATATTTTTGAAATGCTACCCGGTGAAACTCTTGAGCGACTCCTGTTCTATGCTGGAGACTTTGCCGCTCAGGCCTACAAAAATCGCCTAAAAGTGACCCGACTGACTGATCGTGAAGTAAAGGTCATTGACGTAACAACGCCAGAGTTTAAGACATTTGTAATGCAGGATGGCGATCTTGTTGCCGTCGAACGATTACTCGATCGCTTTGAAAATCAGATTACAATTGAAGGAGCAGTGTACAGACCAGGTCAGTATTCGCTCGACAATAACCGGACATTGAAACAACTTGTCACTACGGCTGAGGGCCTCAAAGGAGATGCCTTTATTGGTCGTATTACAATTGTCCGAACGCGGGAGGATCTAGCTATTGAGAACTTGTCGGTTAATCTGGCTAACATTCTATCTGGTACTGAGGCCGATATTCCTTTACAACGTGAAGATCAGGTTATCGTGCCGTCGCGTTTCGATCAGGCGCAACGATCCAATATCTCAGTGCAGGGCGAAGTTAATAGTCCCGACACAGAAATACCTTATATGTCTAATATGACCTTGAATGATGCGTTGTTGCGCACTGGTGGTCTGAAAGAGTCTGCTGCCGCTTCTATGGTAGAGGTTATTCGGCGCAAAAAAGATGCCGATCCCCGCTCGCCTTCGGCTCAGATTGCGGAAACCTTCCGCTTCAATGTAAACCGAGATCTCTCACTTAATACGGATACGAACAAGGATTTCATACTGCAACCTTTCGACCAGGTTATTGTGCGCCGGTCGCCAAACTACGCTATTCAGACCTATGCCTTTGTTGCTGGTGAAGTAATTATTCCTGGCTCCTACCCGATTCGGACTAAAGACCAGAAAATTTCAGACCTCGTTAATCAGTCAGGCGGGTTAACGCCACAAGCTTACGTAGAAGGGGCAACCCTGATTCGACCTACAAAACTCAGTGCCGATGAATTACGACGAAAACAAAGGGCAATTGACGAAGTGGGTAATAGCACTACAAAAGCAGTTGTTGAAACGGAAGTAATTACACCTAATGTAGCCGAGGCCATTGGTATTAATCTGAAAAAGATTTTAGCAAAACCTGGCTCATCGGAAGACATTCTACTTCAGGAGGGAGACACGCTACGAATCCCCAAATTACTCGAAACGGTACGAATTCAGGGTGAAGTACAGTTACCGAATACGGTTAAATATCGGACGGGAGATTCGTTTCAGGACTACATATCGCAAACAGGAGGATTCACCTCTAAATCGCAACGCCGGAGAGCCTTCATCATATATGCCAATGGCTCGGTTGATCGGACGCGGAAATTCATGTTCTTTAATGTGTACCCGCGTGTTGAACCAGGTGCAGAAATTGTGATTCCGAAACGGTCGGCAAGTCCATTAACCGCTCAACAAATACTAACCTCAACTGTTGGCATAGCCGGTTCGTTATTAACACTTATTACCACACTTATCCTGCTCACCCGGGTTCAATAAACAGGCATTTCTCCGTGTATGGCTTCTACAAACGTAACCGATACAAACAATCCGAATCAATTGTCTGCGTCTCGCTCATTACCCCCAGATCAGATTTCGCCTAAATCTGTTGTCTTGAGTATTTTTCAAGTAAAGAACATATTCAAACGAAACTGGAAATTACTGCTCCTTCTGGTAGGGCTTGGCGGGGGCATTGGCTTAATCTACGATCTGCTTCACAAGACAAAGATCACCTATACCGGCACCATAATGTTCAATCTCGGTGGTGGTGGTTCATCGGGCGGTAGCTTTGGCGAATTAGGTCAGTTAGCCGGGGCCTTTGGCCTGAGTTCGGGTGCCCCCGATGCGAATATTTTTGTCGGAGACAACTTCCTTATCTACGCCAAATCGAGACCGGTTGTTGAGAAAACATTAATGAAGTCAGATACCATTAATGGCAAAGACACGCTGCTGGTAAATTATTATATTCGTCACAGTGGTATCCAAGATCTGGAATGGGAAGATAGTGATTCGTTGCATACCTTTTACTTTGATCGTCCTAAGCTACCCAGTGAATATAGCAAACTAGAACAGCTTGCTATGACGGATATTTATACTCGTATCGCCACAGAGATGGCCGTTAAGCAGCCGGAACGGAAATCGTCGTTTATGGAATTAAGTACGTTCATGGAAGATGAAAAACTGGCCGCTACCTTTCTGACGAATCATCTTAAAACAATTGAAGAGGACTACCAGCGGAAGCAAACGAAAAAAACCCGTGAGATGTATGATCTGCTTACATCACGGGCCGACTCGTTAGCCAATAGACTAACGGGTACAGAAAATAAGCTGGCCCAGTACATGGACCAGAATCAGCAGGTAGTTGTGGCGCAGGCTCGCATCACAGAAAACAAACTGACGCGTAATTCTGGCTTCTTAACCACGCTGTATTATCAGGCGTTACAACAGGCCGATAATATGCGTCTTTCGCTCATCCGCGAAACTCCGCTATTCACGATCATTAAACCCGTTTATTATCCACTATATCGAGAGGTGCTGGCTACAGCCGGAATGCAGATTGGTATTGTTTTCGGCCTGGTTCTATCCATACTGGTTATTTTCCTGCGGGAAACGTACCGCTCTGTCATGAAGGAAGAATAACAAGCCACTTTATTTTGCGACTCTCCAACTGATAAACAAATTTGAAAACGCACGAAGTTATTATACAGCCGGGCCGTTCTGAGCGGCATTACTGGCGCGACCTGTGGCGAAATCGCGAGTTGATGTACATCCTGTCTATGCGGGACGTTTCTGTACGCTATAAGCAAACGGCACTTGGAACAGCTTGGGGGCTCATTCGCCCGCTAACAACCATGCTGATTATGGTTTTTGTTTTTAGTAAGATTGCAAAATTACCTGCCGATCCAGGTGTTCCTTATCCCCTAATGGTTCTGGGCGGTATTACAATCTGGACCTTTTTCTCGACGGCCTTTACCCAGATTAGTAATAGCGTGACAATGAATGCAAATCTTGTCACGAAGGTGTATTTTCCCCGGCTGATTATGCCCATCAGCTCTGTAGCCGTTAGTTTTATTGACTTTCTGGTATCGTTGGGATTGTTTATTGTCTTAGCAATCTGGTACCGATTTATACCAGACTGGCATCTGATTATGCTACCTGCCTTTATTAGTTTGGCTCTACTGGCCTCATTTGCCTTCGGACTGTTCTTTGCAGCTGTAAATGTGAAATTCCGTGACATTGGCCAGCTCATCCCTTTTATAGTTCAGGTCGGTTTTTACGTTTGCCCAATTGCCTATAGCAGTCGGCTCGTTGCCGATAAAGGTGATGTATGGTGGACTCCTTTTTATTGGATGAATCCAATGGTTGGTATAATTGATGGATTTCGTTGGTCTTTACTGGGCGAGAAGGCATACTTTAATCCTCAGAGTCTACTCATATCGGTCAGTATTGTTGGGATTTGTTTAGCTTTATCGCTTTATTTTTTCCGCAAACGCGAGAATACATTTGTTGACGATATTTAATTTTAGGCGTGACAGGGTATGGTGTAACCTAAATTTTCGTCATACACTTAATCGCTTTATGCCCGCACAAGCGGCCCCGTTATAACTTACGACGTTTATTATGGCTGTTATTACTGTCGAAAATATAAGCAAGCAATATATCATTGACCACCAGAAGGGCAAAGGTGCCAACACGTTGCGCGATGTTATTGCAGAAAACTTCCGGGCTATGTTCGGCGGCAAAAAAAACCAGAATGCCATTACGCATGAAGAGTTCTGGGCTCTACGCGATGTAAATTTTTCGATTGAACAAGGCGATCGGGTGGGTATTATTGGGCACAATGGTGCCGGTAAATCGACCTTGCTTAAAATATTGAGTAAAATTATTGAACCCACTACCGGTACCGTACGCATCAAAGGTCGGGTAGCGAGTTTACTGGAGGTAGGCACGGGTTTCCATCCTGAGCTAACCGGCCGGGAAAATATATACCTAAACGGGTCTTTGCTGGGCATGAGTCGCAGCGAAATTCGAAAACAATTCGATGAGATTGTCGCCTTCGCGGGCGTTGAAAAATTTCTGGATACCCCTGTCAAACGCTACTCATCGGGTATGTATGTTCGGCTGGGTTTCGCCATCTCGGCACATCTTGACCCCGAAATCATGATTGTGGATGAGGTATTGGCTGTGGGTGATGCCGAATTTCAGAAAAAAAGCCTTGGCAAAATGCGAGACAACTCAGCCAGCGGCAGGACCGTTATTTTTGTAAGCCATAACCTCACGGCCGTTCAGGCGCTGTGTAACAAGACATTGTACTTCGAAAAGGGCCATCTTATTGAGCAAGGAGAGACCAATCAGGTTATTGCTTCTTATCTGAGCAAAGTCTCCAAAACGCGACTTCTGCGCGAGTGGAATACGCCTGAAGAAGCTCCCGGCAATGATTACGTGCGTGTTCGTAAGATTGAACTGCTGCCAGAATACGTAGACGAACTCACGCATATTGACGTTCGCACACCAATGAAGATTCGGTTTGAGTTTTGGAACCAAATGGACCATGCTAATCTAAACTTGAGCATGCACCTTAACTCGATGACGGGTGAATGTATTTTCAACATTGGCACAAAACCGCAGTTGTATGGTCAGGGATTAATTGTAGGCGAGTGCACAATTCCGGGGTATTTCCTTAATGATGGTACTTATACAATCTCCATGATGATTGTAAAGGATACCGCTACCCCACTCTACGTTATGGAAGAAGGTATTACCTTTGATGTGGAAGATTACCGCGAAGGGATTGCCTGGTATGGCAAATGGCCGGGTTATGTACGCCCTCAGTTTCCTTTCCACACAAAAATGCTGGAACCAGTCACCAGTGAATAGTAAATAACAGTCGCATTTGTCTGGTACAAATGACTACTCACTATATCACTTTTATCTGCTAACTTATTGATGATTAACGTCACTAAATCATATTTACCAGACCTTGACGAGTATACTCAGTACTTAAAAGGCATCTGGGAGCGCGTTCACTTAACCAATGATGGTCCACTCCTGCGCGAATTGGAAGATCAGTTAAAGGAATTTTTGGGCGTAAAATATCTGAAATTCTGCACCAATGGAACCATTGTGCTTCAGATGGCACTGAAGGCACTGGATATTAAGAAAGAAGTTATCACAACGCCATTCTCTTACGTAGCTACCACCAACGCGCTGCTTTGGGAAGGCTGTACCCCTGTTTTTGCCGATATTCGTCCGGACGATTATAATATCGATCCTGATAAAATTGAGGCTCTAATCACTAAAAATACACAGGCTATTATGGCCACCCATGTGTATGGAAATGCGTGCCGAATTGAGCAGATTCAGGCTATTGCGGATAAGTATAACTTAAAAGTCATTTATGATGCAGCTCATACCTTTGGGGCCAGTTATAACGGTCGGTCAATTTTAAGTTATGGCGACCTGAGTACCTGTAGTTTCCATGCAACAAAGGTATTTCATACGGTAGAGGGTGGCTGTATCGTAACCGACAATGAAGAAATGGCGCAGAAACTGCATCATTATCGCTCATTCGGGCATCAGAACGACAACTATTATGGCGTGGGTATTAACGCCAAAAATTCGGAGTTGCATGCCGCTATGGGTTTGTGTGTGCTGCCGCAAGTTCCGGCCCTGATTGCCGCCAGAAAAGCGCGATTCGGATTTTACGATAGTCGGCTTGATTTCAATAAAATTACCCGCCCAACGCTTACACCGGGCATGGATTACAATTATGCCTATTACCCCATTGTTTTCGACTCAGAAGAGACATTGCTGCGGGTAATGGATGCTCTGAAAGCCGATGATATTATGCCCCGACGGTATTTTTATCCTTCGCTCAATACACTGCCGTTTGCATTTGCCCCCGGCTCTGACACGGCTCAGCCCTGCCCCATATCGGAAGATATAGCGCTGCGAGTACTGTGTTTGCCACTTTATCCAGATTTGGCAGAAGCCGATATCGATCGTATTGCCTCCATTGTAAACGTGTCCGTTGCTGTTGTCCCCGAAAGCGTATAACGCAACCAGACTGATGGCCAATTAACTGACATACGCCCATCAGGTCCGTTCGTGTGATCATTTTCATTCGGGATTCTCCGAACGGTACATTATTTATTATGAGTATTTTATATTTTCTTTCCCTCGTTCTCTTTGTCATTTACATCGGACGTATTTCGGCACGTATCTGCCGCAGGTCACTGACAGAGTGGTGGTTAACCAGCTTTCTTTTAGGTGCAGGGAGCGTTATTTTCACGGGTTTTGTCTTATCGGCGCTTTATCAAACGGCAAATGCCCCCGTCTGGGCGGGTTCGGTGTTTGTTACAGCAACGGTACTAGGAACAATCTTGAGTCGGTTGGTTCCTCACCAGGAACGCTTTTCAGTACCACGCCTTATTCAGGAACGCTGGCAAACACTCCGAAACTGGTTTAGCGATTTATCGGGCTATTCCCGGTTTTTGTTCTCAATCCTGTTTGCAACACTGGCTATCCTTGCCGTTACAAATCTCCTGATTGTTTTGTTTACTGTGCCCAATGAGTGGGACAGTATGACTGGTCACTTAAACCGCGTGATGCAGTATATACAACGCGGTACCATGCGGCACTTTGGTGGCACAAATTGGAATATGGACACGTATCCAAAGAGTGTGTGCACGCTTCAGATTTACTCTTTTTTGATGACGGGCCGCTTTGAGAATGGCTTCAAGTTTATTCATCATCTGAGTTATTGGACAGCTATTGTAGCCGTATTCGGGATAGTACAACGCATTGGTCAGAATCGGTTGTCGCCCAGTTTTTTTTGCGCTTTGGCATACGCCCTCCTACCCGATTTTCTGGTGCAGGCCATTACCACCGAAACGGATATTGTGCTAACCGCTTACCTGAGCGTGTTGTTGTACATGCTGTTTACCTATCAAACCAGCATAACAAAACAAACGGGTGATAGCCGGTATTTATATTTCGCGGGAATGGCCTTTGGTATTGCATTTGGGCACAAAATCACGTTCCTCCTTCTGCTACCGTCCGTATTTGTCATTATGATTTATACGGTCTTCTTGTCGCCATCATGGACAATCACGTTTAACCGCACTTGGCGTCTGGCCATTGCCATTATGGTAGGGGTGTGTTTATGGACATTACCAACGGGTTATCTAAAAAATATCGAGGTATTTGGTCACCCCATCGGACCGCCAACGGCACTCAAACATCAGTCGGTAGAGCGGGCCGGGTCCCTGGCGAATCTGCTTGAGCAGGGAAGCCGCAATGTAGTGCGCTACGGCTTCGACCATATTAATTTAGACGGTATCCGAAATACTAAAGTTGGTGCAGAAGTCAATCATGCCATGCGTCAGCCGCTGGTTCTGGTGGAAGACAAACTGCACATGCGGTTGGACGAAGAAACCGATTTTTCGATTCAGCCTTTCGCTTTCGACCGAAAGTTCGTCTTCTATAATGCTAATCCGTACTGGGGCATTTTTGGTTTTGGTTTGGCATTTCCATTACTATTTTTAGTGCTCATTGGGTATGTTCGGTCAACGCCACACCTGTTTCTGGGTATAGCGTTGCTACTTCATTTTGCAGCCCTGTCCTATTCAGCACCCTACGACCCATTTAAAGGGCGCTATTTCATTGAAACAGGATTATTTGGCATTACTTTTCTGGCATTATTATTTCTGCATCCGCAAACATCAGTTGATGTTCCAAAGCGAACGATCTGGAAAGGCTACGTAGCCCTAGTAACCGTATTAGGCTGTTTGTCAGCACTCATGTGCATATTTTTAAATACACGGGCATTGCCGTTTGCGTGGACTGCTCCCGATGGCATAGCCTTCCCATCGGCATTTCATTCCGACCGGATTCGCCAGATAACCATTGGCCGCGCCGATACCTATATTCCTTACAAACGCTTCGATGAACTGGTACCCGACAATGCGACGGTGGCCCTTGCTACCATCAACGACGATTATGAATATCCGCTTTACGGCCCTAAACTATCACGTCGGCTTATTGCGATCAACCCATTCGAGCAGGGGCTGAAGCCTATTCCGAAAAATGCAGATTATCTCTTTTTCGATAAAAGCGTTATCAAGCCCAAACCCGGCGATCTGCGTCTGGGCACCGATACTACGCTGCGGGCTAGGATGATCGTACCAGCAGAAGATTACTATTTACGAAAACTACATTGATGTATGACTCGGGGCCGCCCATCATCATACATCGTAAACCACCATGCCAATGACTCTTGCCATCATGCAGCCTTATTTATTACCGTATATCGGCTACATGCAATTGATGAGTGCTGTCGATACATTCATCTTGTACGACGATGTAACATTCATTAATAGGGGCTGGATTAATCGCAATAGATTGCTAATCAACGGCCAGGAATATCTATTTACAATACCGCTTAAAGATGCCAGTCAGAATAAGCGGATTAATGAAGTTCACCTGGCCGACGACCCGAAATGGCGCAGTAAATTGCTGAAAACAATTGAGCAGGGTTATCGCAAAGCACCCTATTATCAAATGGTTATGCCACTAACCGAAAAAATCATCAATTTTGCGACTGACTCCATTGCCGATTTAGTGCATTTTAGTCTTGTTGAATTAAATCAGTACCTGGGCTTGACAACCCGATTGGTTGCTTCGTCGTCAATTTATAATAATGTGGAGTTGAAAGCGCAGGAGCGTATTCTGGACATTTGTCGGCAGGAAAAGGCAACCCGATATATCAATCCTATTGGTGGCACTGAGTTGTATGATAAACCAACCTTTTCGGAGGCAGGTATCGAGCTGAATTTCATTAAAGCAAACCGAGTAGAATATCCTCAATTTAATCGGGACAGTAATGACTTTATTCCCTGGTTATCTATTTTAGATGCGCTGATGTTCAACGACATAGCTAACATCCGGGTAATGCTGGGGGAATATGAATTGGTATAACAAAAATTGAAGGGCAAAAATAGATGCGCTCTCTTCGCTCTTTTATTCTTTAACAGATGGCAAAAATTATCATTTTCGGAGTAATGGATACGGCCGAGCTGGCCCACTTTTACCTAACGCACGATTCAGAACACGACGTAGCAGCCTTTACCGTTAGTCGTGAATATATAACCAGTACCGAATTTCAGGGGTTACCACTGGTGGCCTTTGAGGATGTAGAAACGATTTTCTCTCCACAGGAATACAAATTTTTCGCGCCTATGACTGGCCGGAATATGAACCGGAACCGAGAACGGATTTACCTCGAAGCCAAAGCCAAAGGGTACGAATTCATTTCGTATATCAGTTCCAAAGCCACTTTGTTTGGCAACCAAATTGGCGAAAACTGCTTTATTCTGGAAGATAACACCATTCAGCCATTTACGACTATTGGCAACAATGTTGTGCTTTGGAGCGGTAACCACATTGGGCATCATGGTCAGATAAAAGACCACGTTTTCTTTACATCACACGTTGTTATGTCGGGGCACTGTGTGATTGAGCCATACTGTTTTTTTGGGGTGAATAGTACCATCCGCGATTTTCTTCATATTGCGACGGGCACGTTGGTCGGCATGGCTTCGGCCATTTATAAAGACACCGACGAATGGGGATTATACCTCGGTAATCCCGCAAAAAAATTGCCTAAACTGAGCTACGAAGCCTATTGATTCGTTCGTGAATTTATGGTTGATTCCTTTTTATCAACCATAACGACAAACTATAAACGCACACCTTGAAATCCATACTTTTTATTGGTCATGATGCCAATCGGGCAGGGGCGCAGTATTTGCTGCTGCACCTACTGACTTATTTACGTGAAATTGGCATTCAAACTGGCTTGGTGCTCGGCGAAGGCGGCCCATTGCTAGCTGAGTATGAGCAGGTAACAACGGTATACCCGGCTTTTGTCCCGGCACCCGTTTCTACACCGGGGCTCAGAAAACGGGTATTGGCAAAATTAGGCGTTGGTCAGATGGGTTATAATCAGCAGGCGTTGGCCAATTTACCGGAGATAATCCCGACAATTCGAGCCAAAAAGTATGACTGTATTGTAGCTAATACGATTGCCAATGGTCATCTCTTGCACCTTTTGGAGCCACTAAAATTACCTTTTGCGCTGTACGTTCACGAACTCGAAACATCAATTCAAATTTATACCCGTCCTGACGATCTGTACTACGAACTGACTCGGGTTAGCCACGTCTTTTGTGGTTCAGAAGCCGTTCGGCAAAATTTAATTAAGCATCATGGCCTGACAACAGCCAATACGTCAGTATTAAATTCGCTGATTCGGACAGAAACGCTACTGACGAAATTGAAAGCCGTTGACCAGCTTTCGGTACGCGAACAGCTCGGTATTCCAGCCGATGCAGTTGTGGTGGGTGGATGCGGTAATGCGGAATGGCGAAAAGGAGTCGATTTGTTCCTGCTAGTGGCGCGGGAGGTACTCAATACACGACCTAATATCCACTTTGTATGGGTGGGAATACCCGAAAACGGAGAAGAAACCCGACGCCTACGGTACGATCTCGACCGTATGGGTATTGCCAGCAATGTCCATTTTCTTCCGCCGGGAGGTAATTATTTAGATTACGTTTCCTGTTTCGATTTGTTTACATTGACATCCCGCGAAGATCCATATCCACTTGTCATTCTGGAAGCGGGTCTCAATCGCAATCCAGTACTTTGCTTTGAAGGATCGGGAGGAAGTCCCGATTTCGTAGGTACCGATACGGGCTGTCTGATACCCTATCTGGACTTGTCAGCTATGGCTAACGTACTTGGTAAGCTAAGCGATGATCCGGCTGAACGCGTCCGGTTAGGTAACCTATTTTATGAACGGGCAATGGCTCATGATGTTGCCAGGCTTGTGCCACAACTGCTGACAAAACTCGACTCTGTTTTTTTGCAGCCAACGCCCGATCAATATGCTGATCGGTAAGGGTATGATCGCCCGGCGTTTTAGTGATTATGCTGACCGGGACGATGTGGTCATTTTTGCCTCGGGCGTTTCTAACTCCAAAGAAACGCGGCCCGAGCCGTATGCTCGTGAGCGCAGGTTAGTCGAAGAAACGCTTCAACAAACTCCTGATTGTCTGTTCGTATATTTCAGTACGGCCAGCATTGCCGATCCTACTGAGCAAGGCTCGCCCTATGTAAAACATAAGCTGGACGTAGAGCAGCTAATTGTTGATCAAGCGCGTAATTACCTCATCATACGGGCGTCAAATGTGGTGGGTGGACCGGGGAATCCACATACTATCCTGAATTTTTTCATAGATCGCATACGTCGTGGAGAACCGTTTAATATTTGGCAGTACGCCAGTCGTAACATCATTGATATTGACGATGTATTTGACATTGTTGTATCCTATATCACGAATCCATCTGCCTGGAATCAAACAATTATAGTAGCTAATCCACAATCAATCAGCCCACTGGCTATTGTACAAGCTATTGAGCAGCATACAGGTCAACAAGCCGTTTACGAACTCCTCGCCAAAGGGTCACCTTTTACATTGCCAGCCGACTCGGTCACTAATCTTCGGCAAACGAGTAGTGCAGCCTGGCAACCAGATCAGTATATTGCACGTTTACTTCAGAAATATTACGCATGACCCTTGCTTTCACCATATGCTCAGTCAACTACTTAGCCCAGGCGCGTACATTAGGCGATTCGCTACGGCAAACTAACCCTGATTATCAGTATGTAATCGGACTGGTCGACAAATTGAGCGAAGCAAATTTACCCGCCGAGCTGATACCCGAGTATCCCATGATCGAAGTGGATACGATTGGTATTCCTGATTTCGCGGCCATGTGCGATCGCTATGACATCACGGAATTAAACACCGCCGTAAAACCGTTTTACATCGACTATCTGTACCAAACGTACCCCGATGCGAGCCAGGTTATTTACTTTGACCCCGATATTATTGTTTTTCAGCCACTAAACGAGCTTAATCAAGCGTTAAAAACGTATAGTCTGGTCCTGACTCCGCACATTTGTTCACCCACCCCCGATTGGGAGCGGCCTAATGAGCAGCACCACTTAAATACGGGCATCTTTAACCTCGGCTTTATTGGTTTACGCAACGATGCTACCGCGCGGCAGTTTGTTAACTGGTGGAAAGACCGATTAGTGTATGAATGCCGGATTGATCTCTGTGCCGGTCTTTTTGTTGATCAGCAATGGGTAAATTTCGCTCCCGTTTATCATGACAACATCCTGATTGATCATCATTTAGGCTATAATATGGCTTACTGGAATTTACACGAGCGGTACAGTAAACAGAATGACGCGGGAGAATGGCTGGTAAGCAATAAAAACGCACAAGGTCAGGATCAGTCAACCGAAAAACTTCAGTTTTTTCATTTCAGCGGGTATAATCCCGATAAGCCCGACGAGATTTCAAAGTATCAAACGAGATACGGTTTTTCCCATCAGGACAGTCTTAAAAACGATGTTTCTTCCCGCTTTGTTGATCGGCCGGAACAGCAACGGCCTGATGTGAGACCGCTGTTTGATTTATATCGCGACCGGCTACTGACTAATTATAACGAACTTTACCGGAAATACCCTTGCGTTTATATTAAGCCTCCAACCGTATTGCGCTATCAGCGCATACGTAAGCTGCTAAAATCTCCTTTCAACCGAATCATTACGCTCCTAGAATCGCGCTAAGTATGACGGAAGGACCACAATTTCGAGAACTCTGGACATTCCGCTATCATAAATCTATCCATATTCTGGAGAAGTTTTGGTCATTTGCTATCAAATATTTACGGCTGCGCTGGCTTAAAATGAAGCTGGGTAATCGACCGTTAGTGGCTATTATTTTGTCAGAGCAAATGGGTGATATCATTGGTTGTGAGCCGATTGCCCGAGAAGTTCGGCAGCGGCACCCCGATGGCTATATTATTTGGGTAGTCCGAGAAGCGTATCTTGAACTGGTCAAATACAATCCCAATCTGGATGGATACCTGATCGAAAAATGCCCCGGCGAGCGGGTACGTCTGCTGCGATCGGGCATTTACGATAAGGTGTATAACTTGCACATTTCGCACCGAAAATGTAAGTATTGCCCCGAAGATCCTATTAATTCCATCGCAGATCAGCTTGGATTGACCTTCGATAATTACTACCACCGGGGTGATTTGCTGTACATGTTTTCGCAGGCTGCTGGCTTGCCTGCCCTGACGGCCGATCCAGTCATGCACATTCCGGATACTATTCGACAAGCGGTACAATCGCGGAAACTTCCCGATAAGGCCATTGTCATTCACTGTCAGTCAAGCCACGTTGCACGCGACTGGCCTGCCACAAATTGGAATAAATTGGTTCGGTGGTTGCTGGCAACTTATCCGTATCCCATTATTGAGGTTGGACTGGTCCCAACCGTTACCGAAACTCACCCACGTTTTTTGAGTTTGTGCGGCCAGCTCAGTTTGCTCGAAACGGCCGAAGTTATTGGTCATGCCCGCCTTTTTATTGGTATCGACAGTGGCCCGGCTCACATGGCAAATGCTATGAATACGGATGGCCTTATTTTGCTTGGTCAGTTGTTCGACTTTGTCGATTATCTGCCTTATTCGGGACGTTATAAACGGGGTGAAGGCGTAACTATTCTGAATGATTACGGCCACCCGTGTGCCGAGTTGCCTTATGCCTGGGTGCAGGAAGCGGCTCAGCAGCGATTAGGTCAACCCAAACTTGTATGAAGCAGTCAACCTCCGTCAGTGTAAACGTAGTCTTACCGGTTTATAAAACTCAGCTTACTGATTATGAGACCATAGCGTTGACCCAATGCGTACGAATTTTAGGGGATTATCCAATTTTCCTGGTAACCCCGCACTCGCTGGACATCTCCGCTTACCTTAAAATTGGTCCAAATTTACAGGCTCGTACATTTGACGACAGCTACTTTTCTGATATACAGGGATATAATCGGCTCATGTTGTCAGAAGAGTTTTATCAGGCATTTTCCGATCAGGAATACGTACTGATTCACCAATTAGATGCGTTCGTGTTTCAGGATGATTTGGCCTACTGGTGCCAGCAAAATTACGATTACATTGGAGCGCCCTGGTTGCGTGACCGCGATTTTACGGGCTGGGTCGATCAACTCGACTTCACTATTCGAAAAAAAATTGCGACCTGGCTTAATCTCAAAAAAGAAGATGGGATAACTCCGCGTGAAATCATCAACCTGAATGGCGTGGGAAATGGCGGGCTGACTCTCCGGCGCGTACCAGCCATGTTGCACTGGCTGAAACGATTTAAATTAAAAATTGCTGAGTACGAACGCATTTCCATGCACCAATACCACGAAGACGTATTCTGGGGTACCGAAATTAACCGTTACTGGCCCCGATTACGTATTCCTTCTTATCGGAAAGCATTACATTTTTCGATTGAATTTTACCCTAAATGGGCCGTAGAGCATTACAATCATGGCAAACTGCCTTTTGGCTGCCATGCCTGGGACATTCACGGAACAGACTACTGGCGTCCTATTTTTGCCCGGTACGGCTATCAAATCTGACCCGTCGCATGACCGAACCACAACGACCCACGATATCAATTGCGCTCTGTACCTACAATGGTATGGCCTATTTGCCCACGCAATGGCAGAGTTTGCTTGAGCAGCAGCAGTTGCCCGATGAAGTGATTATTTGCGATGACCAGTCTACGGATGGCACGGCTGAGTTGCTTATTAAATTAGCTGCCGATGCTCCCTTTTCGGTACATATTCTCGAAAATTCAGTACGACTTGGGTCTAATAAAAACTTTGAACGGGCTCTAATAGCCTGCACCGGCGACCTGATCTTCTTGTGCGATCAGGATGATTTTTGGTTACCGGAAAAAATCGCCACCATGACGCAGCATATGGATAACCATCCGGAAGCACAAGTGGCTTTTTGCGATGCTTGGGTAACAGACGAACGTTTAGAAGGCCGCCAGAGCCGGTTCTGGGAAGTGGTTCGGTTCGACAAGCGTGCCCAAGCGCGCTGGCAATCAGGCGAATCGCTGGAAGTCTTGCTCGATGGAAACCGTATGATGGGCTGTGCAACCGTTATCCGCCAAAGTTTTCTCAAAACTGTGTTACCTGTACCGACAGATTTACCCGGCGACTACATTTATGACGGCTGGATAGCCTTGGTATCGGCGGCCTGTAACACTATCCATTTTATCGATAAACCTCTGCAATTATACCGAACCCACGTTCAACAGCAGGTGGGCGTACGCGAACAGGAGGCACCGGCGCCTGTTCGGTTGCCCGATCGGTTGGCGCGACGCCGAGCGGGCAAGCTGGCTCCCCTTCGAGAAAAACAAGAACAATTAACCAAAATTGGAAAGTTGCTGAGCGAACGAGTGCCCGCTACTGCCTCTGGTCTACCCCTACTCCGTCGGCGATTGGCCCATTTCACGATGCGGAGTAGTTTACCTCACAACCGAATTAAACGATTAGCCCCAATTCTGAGCAGTTTACAGCATGGCAATTACAACCGCTATGCCGACGCATCGGCCAATTGGTACGCTCCTTACTTAGCAGTTTTGGGCGATATACTCGAATGACATAGCTTTGTACCCACTGTGCTACTAACCATCTGTACCATCCGTCAACTGCCCCAGGCGCTCGCTTTGGGAGACAGTTTCAGTCAACATGCTGCCAAATCAACCGATAAACCATTGGTTTTGATCGGCTTGGCAGACGATCCGGCTCGTTTGCCTGCTGGCTTTGTTTCGCCTTATCCGCTGCTACCTGTTAATGAGTTGCTGAGTTCAATCCAATTAGAGGCCCTATCTGCGGTTTATACGCCAACAGAATTTGTGGCGGCTTGTAAACCAGTGTTTATTGCTGAAGCCTTCCGGCGGTATCCCAATGCCGATACGGTAATATATGCTGACCCTAACATCCAATTCCTGAAGTCCTTATCGCCAATTTGGGAGAAACTTGCAACGGCAAATGTTCTTCTGACTCCTTTCATTACCGGTAGTCCGGGCGATTCGCAATGGCCGGATGAAAAGTTTTTCCAAAATATCGGCTTGTACAGCTCAGATTTCCTGGCGCTCCGACGGTCGGATGAGACAGATCGGCTTTTGGTTTGGTGGGCTGATCGGGTTCAGGAACGAGCCTATGTAGATTTTTGCGCCGGGCTTTGTCTGGATCAGCTTTGGTTAATGCACGTCCCGATATTTTTTCGGGACGTAGTAGTAATCAGGAATCCGGGCTGGCATGTTGCGCTTTGGAATCTCCCCGAACGAACCCTTCGGCAAGAGGGCGACGGCTGGCTGGCAAACGGTCCAGAGATTCAGAATCAGCCGGTACAGTTTGTCAATTTTAAAGGCGTAGCTAATCCTGACGAAGGTTTTTTTTCGCACCAGCAACGAGTACGGCTTTCAGAGCGTCCCGATATTTCATTTCTGCTGGCTAATTACCGTCAGTCTTTAGCTGTTTATAGCTCACTGAATGTAGTTGATAGTAGCTCCGCTTATGGAAAACAACCGGAACCGGTCGTAGTACGCGGCTGGCGATATGCAACGATCAAATCGTTACGAAGCGTAACCCGCTTTCTTGACAGGGTACATATTCCAGCTTTCATCTGATACTACTCGACCGAATAATCAACGTCTATCAAGGTTTTATCAACCAATAACTCTATTTTTGCGGGCAAATCATCTCAGAAAAATACAAACGTAAGCTGGTTTGTAGATTTCCCTTCATGAAAGTACTTTTCGACCATCAAACGTTCACGGGCGTTCCTTACGGGGGTATTTCCCGCTACTTTTATGAACTGATGCGTTCTTTTTCCAAGCGATCAGATATTGAGTTTGAATTATCATTGCGATTATCAAACAACGATTACCTTGAGCAGGCTTCGTTTAGCCGACATCTGCGTTACCGAAGTCTGGCGCAAGTGCAAAATGTTCATCGTATTGCGTCGGTACTGAATCGATTATCTAGTTTACAGCGCGTTAAAGCCGGTCATTTCGACGTTTTTCACCCGACTTATTACCACCCTTATTTTTTGGATGCAATCGGCCAGAAGCCCTTTGTGATAACTTTTCATGATGCAACCAGCGAACGGTATGGTAAAATATATCCCGAAGTAGGCGAAGGATTATACGAACAAAAAAAGAAACTGCTGCACCGGGCTGATTATATTATTGCTATTTCTGAATTTTCGAAACAGGAAATTCTTCGTTTCTTTTCGGTTGAGCCAGAAAAAATAAAGGTTATTCATTTGGGCACGACGCTGGGTGAATCTGTGCTGGCACCCGGTGAGCAATCGTCGCCCCTGCCAGCGCCCTATCTGCTCTATGTTGGCAAACGCGGGTTGTATAAAAACTTTGATGGTTTTTTTCGGGCTATTCAACCTGTGTTACAACACCATCCTGATTTACATATTATTTGTGCAGGTGGGGGTTCGTTCAACCGTGATGAACAAACATTGTTTCATGCTTCCCGGCTTGCCAATCGCATTCATTATAGGCCCGCAAGCGATGCCAGCCTGCTTGACCTTTACAAACATGCCCGCGCATTTGTGTTTCCGTCTTTAAACGAAGGCTTTGGCATTCCGGTGCTGGAAGCTTATAGTGGGGGCTGCGCGGTGGTGCTAAGCAACCGAAGTTCATTGCCTGAAGTGGGGGCTGATGCCGCTCTATATTTTGATCCCGAAGACGACGACTCAATGGCAGAAACCATTGAACGCGTTATAACAGACGATGCGCTTAATGCTGACCTGCGTCGGAAAGGAATTGAACGGCTGCGTGATTTTTCGTGTGATAAAACTGCCAGCCAGACACTGGAGGTTTATCAATCTCTCCACTAATTGACAGTATGAAACTGACGCCCGATTCGCTTCGTTCATTTGTAACGAAACCATACAGCCCTACGGTAATTGATGTTGCCGCTCAACAAACGTATCCAAGACTAACCGTCGTAACGCCTTCGTATAACCAGGCTCAGTATTTAGAGCGCACCATTTTAAGCGTCCTAAATCAAGACTACCCAAACCTGGAGTACTTCATTATGGATGGTGGGTCAACAGACGGTAGCCTTGAGATTATAAAAAAATACGAGCCCTATTTGGCCGGTTGGGTAAGCGAAAAAGACCGTGGCCAGACCGATGCCATCAATAAAGGATTTAAGCAGGCAACGGGCGATTTCGTAGCTTTTCAGAACTCCGATGATGTATTTGCGCCCGATGCTTTTAATCTTGTAGCCAAAGCCTGGCATAAATTTCCGGACACCGATGTTTTTTTTGGTGACATGTATATTACAGATGAAGCCGACGGTATTCTGGAGGAAATGCGGGCTCCAGAGTTTTGCGTCGAGTGTCACATTTATGAAGGTATGCAGGTTTTTAATCAATCGTTGTTTATTCGGCGTGACCGCCTGACTCAGTTTGGTTTGCTCGACGAAAGCTTGCGCTTTGTGATTGATTATGAGCTTGTTGCCCGGTTAGGGGTTCAGCCAGGCATGATTTTTCGGCACATTAAAGGTTTTTGGGGCGGTTTTCGGGTCCAGCCCGATGCCAAATCGTCAACGATTGCCGCTACAGTAGGTCTTCAGGAGCATAAAAAGGTAAAAGATAAGTACCAGCCTATGTTAACATCATCGCTTGGTGCATCATTCTGGCAACGTTATTGCCGACTACGTAAATTACTGACCTTTGTTCTGAAAGGACAGTTTGGGTATGTACGGCACCGATTACGCCTGAATCGACTAAGGAAATAAGCGAATTACTGTTTACGATTCGTGATTTACAGTCGTAATCAACAAAAAGTTATTCATCATAAACTATCAACTCGAAAGCACATATGGCCAGTTTCATTCGCTTTGTACAGACACTCGACTATATGCGGATGGTTGTCGGTATCTGTATTCTTTTGGATGGCTACCCGCTGATTTTCTTTTTCCGGGAAACCTTAAAACTAGCTCCGGGCAGTACAGCCTTTACCGCAGCCGCACTGGCGGGTGGACTGGTACTTATGGTTCCGTTTACGGTATTACGGCGGCTATATCGCCCAAATATGACGATGCTGGGGCTGGGGCTGGGGTTTCTGGCTCTCATCATATTCTATATGTTTTTTTTCAATGGCGTACCGGGTTTTGAAGAATATAACAAGGATACGATTTACTTCATCTATGTTATACTCTTCTTGTTTCTGCTGATTAATGTACCCAACGACATCATTCGGGTATTTATCCCGGTTGTTGTTCTGTTTACGCTGGTATCCAACCTGGGTCTAATTTACTCGCTTATAACTGACCCAACATGGGCTATTGGCCAGCGGGCAACCATTACGCTTAACAACGGTGACGAAGGATCAGGTAACCCGCACGCGTTCTCTCGTAACGCCTTTATGGGGGTTATTGCCTGTGCTATTGGCTTATTTCGTCCGCAGAACAATATCCTGTTCAAGTTGCTCTGTTTTTTTGCCGGGGTTCTCAATATAGCGGTTTTGGTACTTACTCAAACCCGGTCGGCTATTGTTGCTTTGCTTATTGGCGTGGTTTTGTTCATGTATTTCAACGTTCGACCGGCTCAGATTCGCATGGCGGTTCGTGGTTTGATCAAACCCGTTCCTATTCTGATAATGGTCGTGGGGTTTATGGGTGTCATTTTCTTTTTCCAGCGTTACTACGCAATCTATCTGGTTCTTTATGATTATGTATCGAGCTTTATGGAACGCAACCTGGAAAATGTGTATGCCCTTTTGGGACTGAAAGCGCAGGGAACTGATTATAAGGCCGTTCTTGACGATTCTGCAGCGAACCGGTCAACCAGCGGAGTGTTTTTAGCCGCTGTAGTAAGCGGTCACCTGCATATGCTACTTCTTGGTTACGGGTATAAGTTTACTTATTTAGACGTCCCGATTATGGAGGCTTTGGCCAATCATGGTATCCTTGGCTTATTGCTATTTGGCGGAATTAACGCTATGGCTCTCTATTATACCATTCGGATCATGCGCTCGAACCCGAATGATTTAAGCACATTTCTAGCTTATTTCTACCTGCTTATTCTTGTCCAGATATTCACAAACGGCCGACCGAATGAGATTTCTTTCTGGTTTCCTTTATGCATGATGATTCGTTTTATGGGTGTAGAGCATCTATTCCCAGCCTATTTATCCAACAAACAAACTGTCGATAATCAGGAGAAATTCGTTGTTATTTCACCTGCTTTGACGGCCTGATGCGTATTCTTATCGTCCACAATTTATTATGGGCACACTATAAATCCAGCGTATTTCAAGCATTACAACATGTAGTTGATCAACAGCCAGGCATCTCCATGCGGGTGTTGCAGATCGCTCGTAATGAACGTTCACGCGCTAGTCTGGAGGGTGCTGTCAACGAATCGACTCCTACCTATACGTACAATTACGAACTATTGTTCGACCGATATCTGGAAGAGGTTAGCCTACGCGAGCGTGCTCAGGCGTTGCTTCAACGAGCCAAAGCCTACCGGCCCGATATCATCAATCTCACCGGTTATTACGACCCAGCACAGGTTTTGCTATTGTTGTGGGCTAGAGCCAACGGCATTCGGGTTGTCATGCAAAACGAAAGCACGGTGGCCGATCAGCCAAGAGGAGGTTGGAAAGAACAATTTAAGCGGTGGCTGTTTCGCCGTTGTAATGGTTTTTTTTGTTTTGGAAGTCAATCGGCTGATTACCTGATACAGCTTGGCGTTGCTCCGGCCAAAATTCTGCTTCGTAAAAACGCGGTGGACAATGACGTACTCCGGTCGGTTTACTCAAATACATTACCAGACCGCAGCAACATCCAGCAAGCCATGCGGTTACAGGCAAATAACTTCGTTTTTGTTGGCCGATTAATTGAAGCAAAGAATTTACCTATGCTTCTAAACTGCTTCGCCGAAGCGCTGAAGCACGCTACAAAAGGAATTAATTGGGGACTACTCTTATTAGGAG
This sequence comes from Spirosoma sp., assembly GCA_964263725.1. Classification (GTDB taxonomy): domain Bacteria; phylum Bacteroidota; class Bacteroidia; order Cytophagales; family Spirosomataceae; genus Spirosoma. The sequence continues at coordinate 9,194 of CAXVWN010000172.1, read as the reverse complement.
ACGGTGCCGAGTACGACAACCTAAGTCGGCAGATCGTCGAGCTTGAATTAAGTGACAGGATAACTATTTTGCCGGGTCGGCCGTGGTTTCGAGTGCCAGAAGTTTTGGCGTTAAGTGACGTTCTGGTACTGCCAAGCCGTTCGGAGCCTTGGGGCTTAGTCGTTAATGAAGCAATGGTTTGTGGACTACCTGTTATTGTATCGGACCGGTGCGGGTGTGTAACAGACTTGGTACATCATGGTCAGAACGGCTTTATTTTCGACCCCGACCAGCCCGCTCAATTAACGCATTGGCTGACTCAGTTTATGAATGGCTCTGTAAACACGCAGCAAATGGGCCAGCTCGCCAAACAGTTCATTGCGCCCTACGCACCCGAAGCCGTGGCGCAGGAAATGCTCGATGGTTTTCGTAAAATCATGAATTAATCGGTTATTTCGCGATATATATGCGAATTTTAAATATCTGTGCCTACACGTGGCAAGCGGGTGGTCCCCCAAAAATTATTTTTGATCATACAGAAGTCGTTCTCCAATATGGTCATCAGGTAGACATTCTTAGCCCAATATCTCCCGGAGAAAAAACGTATCCAGTTCCCGCTGGGGCTCGGCTTATTCTGTGCCAGCGAACCCCGGTTGTCAGCCGTTTCTTTCGTGAATTTTCGATTGAACTTTATCGGTTTCTCCAGCAACATGCTCATGAATATGATGTGATTCACTGCCACGGTTTGTGGCATTTTGGCACGCTGGCTCCGTTTATGATTGACCGCACGGTAGCCAAAGTCATTACTATTCATGGTGTGCTCGACCACTGGGTTTATGCCCATAATAACTGGAAAAAGCAGATTATGGATACACTTGCTCAAAAAGCTTATTTGAAACGGGCTGATCTGGTACAAATCAACAATAAAGACGAGCAAGCCGATGTGTTACGTTATCTCGGATATGCACACCCCAATATAGTCATCATTCCAAATGGGGTGAAGATGAGCGATTTCGTTAAGCTTCCGCCTAAGGGCAGCTTTCGCCAGAAGTTCGGTTTGCCAACAGACAAGAAATTAGTGTTGTTCATGAGCCGCCTAAACGCGAAAAAAGGTCTTGATCTACTTTTGCCAGGGTTTCGTGATTACGTTCAGCAGCATCCGGATACGGTATTGGCTCTGGCAGGTTCTGATGATGGATACGAAGCAACTGCCCGCCAATTCATTACTCAGCACAATCTTAGCGACTCCATTCGGATGGTTGGCATGCTAACCGGTGACGACAAGAAAGCCGCCCTCGCCGACGCTGATTTGTTTACATTGCCCTCTTATTCAGAAGGATTCTCTATGGCCGTGCTCGAAGCAATGGCATCAGGAACCCCTACTTTAGTATCAGACAGAGTAGGATTCGGGGAGACTATTCGTGAGCATGAAGCAGCTGGTGTATTGACTAGCTTAACGGCTGAAAGCGTTAAAGAGGGTTTGGAAAAACTGCTTGGCGATGATCAACTGCGCGAACGTATTGCACGTAATGCAACAGCACTATTGAAGAAGCAATATGATATTAATTTAGTAGCCAAGCAATTATTAGATGAATACTCAAAAGTTATTAGGTCTAAACAATAGTTTTACAAACTAACAACTTTAATTGAATTTGGTGCTGATTGAATTTTGTAATTGGTCGTATAAATCTGCTTTTTATCACCTTCGATAACAACAACGAATACAGTATAAAGCTGCCCAGCTAAAAGATATCCAGTAGCTATGCTAGCGTAAAAGCCGCTAGCATAATAATTCCTCCCAAGGGAAAACAAAAATGATTTAAGCGAATAGCGGTTTTGTCTGGCAGGAATAATATGTTGTTGCTTATCACTTTTCAGCATAATATAAGCTCCATCCTGTTTGTTTATTTTTCGAGTAAACGATTCATTTGAAAACGCTATGGTGTGCCCGCTCACCTGATCAACTTTTAGTTGAAATTGTCCGTCCGTTGGCTGATAAGGCCCCTCAAAAAAATAACGATCAGGTAAATGATATACACCCGTTCGAATAGCGCTAACGGTAACCGTATCCACCACAGAACGCATATCTATGTAAATAGGTGTACTAGGTATTGATCGGTTATATTGCCATCCATATATATCTGTATTTCTTTCTTTATAATAGTAGTCAAGCGGGGCCAGGTATTGAAAATAGCTAAATAGGAAAAGAATGAAACTTAGCCCTAGCCAAACTTTACTAAATAGTTCATTCACTCTGCCGGTAAGCTTGCTGGATACCAGTAAAATAATAAGAATCAACCAAATAAAACCTATGTATTTGTATCGGCTAATTAGTACAGCGTCGATACCATCAAGTGCCCGGCCAACAGCAAATGCCAGCATGGTAATACTTAAATGAAGGATACTTCCCCATAACGTAATTTCCCATCGAGAGTAGGCTTTTACAGAACCGTCTAATGCTGATTTTATAAGTTTAAAGCCATAAAAAATAACAATAATCCCTAGAATAAGCCCTACAGCTATTATTAAACCAATACGTACAAAGGAGGGCAATGCTGAATTAGAATCAAAGGATAAGCCACTGAAAACTAAAAGATTTCTGAGTATTATCTCAGGATATTGAATATTATCAGATAGTTTGGGTCTGAAGGGTGGAATAGTCAGGTTATGATAATAAAGTAGAACAATGCTTCCAACTATGGAGACCCAAATAATTGCATGTTTCCAACGATGTTGTATTAGTAATAAAATAATGCCAACGGGTAAAATAAATGTACCATTCACATCACTTAATATAGAGCCAATTGCAAATAGTAGAGCGAATGAAAAATACTTTAGATTAGATGAAAACAGGTAGTAAGAAGATAGAAAAGCGAAAAAGTAAATAACAATTTGTTGGAATGGAATTATAGCCCAAAAAATAGCTTCGTAATATTGAATAGTAAATAATAAAAGTGAACTACTAAGCAAAAGAATAATTGGGAGCTTAGCTTCTTTAATAATCGTATAGAAAAGATAAAAAATGCCAACTAAAGACAACAAACCCAGGAACATTTGAATTCGTAGATCCAACTGTCCATCAATTAAAAAAACGCTTATGGCAACAAGCCGATCTATTACAATTCTACGTTCATCATCCTGTGTCCATATAATTTTCACAAATTCAGACCACGAGAAGCCACTCATTTGTTTAAACTTAGTAACCGGCTCTAGTAACCCATCGTAATCATCCTGAAAAGGAATATTATTGACGTATTGAAAAAATACAAAGAAAAAAATAAGTATAGGTATTACAGACAGTAAAATTATTCCTTTACCAGTAGTGATCTTTTTGCTTAAATTTTCACTTGAAATAGTATTCATTTATCGCAAACTATTGACGAGTCTATATAATCCAAAAACTCAAAGAAGTGGTAATATTGAGTCATAAATAAATTTGTAAAGTTTAACATTAGAAATACTTCTACATGTTTTTTTACAAATCATTAATATAAGTAGCCGTTATACTACTCTTTTCACTACATCACCCCAATTTATCTGTTGATCAGCTTCGGTCAAATCCACAAATGGAAACTCCACAAGTAACTGTTTTAATTTAGGCAAGCAATTTTTCAGACCATAGTAAGACTTAAACTGCCTTGTTCGGCTTAGGCCCGGAATCATAGGCTGCCCAGCATCGAAATCACGCGGGTGAAAGTAGGTCATCACGTAATCTGAGCGTCGCATTAGCCCCTTAATGACACGATAAGGAAATAATCTAAAATACCCCCCGCCCGAAAATATCAAATCCTGACCAAGGACCCCAACCGTGTTGATCGGAAATTCTTTCAACAATGTACCACCAACGTCCAGATAACCAGGCTCAAACAGGTTCAATGAGGCATCTCCCCCATGTGATCGTCGAGCCGAAAATACCGAGCAATCAATTTCAATACCCTGCTCAATAAGAATTGGGAATACCCATCGATTATATTCTTTAATTGAAAACCCCGGTGCCCGGTACGACCGGACTTTTTTACCCGTCAAGTCCTGCAAATGTTTGATGGATCGCTCCAGATCAGCCTGAAATTCAGCGGGTGTTTGCTCATACGCTAATTGATGAGCATAAGAATGCGTGGCAATTTCATAGCCAGCGGCATCAATTCGTCGGATAACATCGGGGTGTTTATCGGCTACCCAGCCTAGGCAAAAAAATGTAGCCCGGGTATTGGTCTCTTCCAAAAGCTGGAAAATGAGATCCATATTTTGGTGAATTCGGGTCTCATACCGACTCCATTCGGTCTCTGTCCGGGTCGAGGCATTATCCAGAATATGAAACCACTCTTCAATATCGAACGTCAGGATATTCATGTAGTGAAAATTCGCGCATAAGCGGTATAACTTACAAGCTGGCAAAAAGCGCTCGTAAGTCATACCGCTTAATGCGTATATTAATAAAACCGCTTACCGGCGGCCAGAAAGGCCTTCACATCGTCGCGGGTAGGAAAGGTGAAGTAAGTCATTTGGGATGCGTCATTCTCAATAAGTTCGTACTTACCCGAATGAATTTTTTCGATGGATTCCAGAATAGCATCCATTCCCATTTTCTTGGTCACATCAATCAATTCAGCCTGACTCATGTTTCCAATGGCGAGTTTATTTTGTACCAATATTGGACCATTATCAATGCCTTCGTCTACGAAAAATACAGATACGCCTGTATGTGTTTCGCCATTTTTAAGTACCCAAAATGAAGGCATTAGACCCCGGTATTTAGGCAACAACGCTGTATGAAGATTAATACAGCCGTGCGTAGCCACGTCCAATAGCTTACGCTTAAAAATCTGGTTACCCGCAATTGAGACAAACAAATCGGGTTTATATTCCTTGAGTTTATCTAAGTTTTCGTCTTTATTGATGTTCCCCTCAATATGAATCAGTGGGATGTTCCGGTCAGACAGCATTTTTCGAACATTGTTTCGGCTGTCTGCTTTTGAGAGCACATACTTTAATCCGTACCGCACAAAAAAAGGCAGGCCAAAGATGTCGTATGTCTTCTTCATCTTTTCCCCGAAACTTTCCCGCTTGCCAAACGGTGATACATCGAAAACAACTGTTGCCACAACCTCAGCATAAGGTGGCAGTTTTTTTAATAGATAGTCAATGTTGCGGGCGAGATAGAACGGGTCATCCTGCGTAAGAATCACAAGGCGCATAAACAATCAGATTGCGTTGAAGCTACAAAACTACGTATTCCGGTCGGAAAGCCAGTATTCGTTTATTAACGAACCACTATTTTTCGGCGTATCAGTTGACCATCAGTTGTTTGTAGATCAGCAATATACACTCCCGCTTCCAGGCTATCCAAGGCCAGCAACAGCGTGTTTTTAGCTGTTCCACGCCAGCTTTTCACTGTTCGCCCCAATATATCGCGGACTGTCAATTCGGTAAAGGTGGTTAAATTGGCTTCTATGTGCAACAAACGATCAGACGCCAACGGGTTCGGATACAGCTGCACGACAGGTTCGGTTTGTTCCATCCCTAGCACCAGCGGCCGGGTAATGACGGTATTACTGTAAGGAGATTCCGACGCAGAACTATAGGCTCGTAGCCGGTAGTAATAAGTCCCAAACATATCGGGCAAATTCGTGTCGGTATAGGTTACTATCGTTCCGCCCAGCGAGGCAATTTGTTTGTAATTAGTTGGCGCACCATCGGCCCGCTCCAGATACTGAGTTTGTGCTGTTGCCGATGCAGTCCAGTTTAGCTGAATTTCTTTTTCTGAAATTGGCTTAGCGGCTAAGGTTGTTACGGCAGCAATGGCGTCTGCAATTGGAACATTGTCGAACGCGAAAGCTCGCATGCCACGCGTATTTCGGAGTGTAGGCCCGTCGTAAAAAGGCGATGCCTTGGTAGAGAAGAAAGCAGGTAGATACCGCAATGTCTTTGCCGAAGCTGGCTGATTGAGGCTTAGTACTACCCGGTTACCATTGGCCGAGCCGCCCGTGACCAAACCCGCCTGTCGATCTAAATAAAAGAAGTCTTTCTGTTGCAGATGGTCAATTGTAGCTCCATTCGAGAAATCATAAAAGGTCGTATCATTCTTCCAGACCATTTGCATATCATTATCGAAAACCAGCGTAATTGAATCTTTCCGGGTATTGTAAAATGTTTTTTTAATATCCGGCGAATTAATCTGAAGGGTATCTTTCGACCCGTAAATATCACGGGCAATTTGGCGAAATTGTTCAAAAGCCATGCGCTGATGAGCCAGACCATTATAATGCACACCGTCGTAACCGGGCGTTCCAACCGTAGCTATCGATTCTACATTTTTGAATAGGTATTTCGTCCGTCGCTGAAAGTCCCGCAGAGCCGCTGCACTATCAAACGGCATATCCAGAATATTAACCTGACTCACATACAAACGGGCATCGCCGTAGTCTTCTCTGAATTGCTTGTAAAGTGTGGCAAACTTCCCGGCATAACCCGGCAGTCCGGCGTTTGCATCTTCTTCACCCTGTTTCCAGATAATAGCTTTCACCTGCTTGGCTACACCTGCCCACTGCGCTCGATATAGTAATTTTCCGTACAATAAATCTTCGACATCTGAAGTTGGCCCTGCGAAGTAAATACCTGGATTCGCGTGGTTTTGTGGGTCCCTGGCAGACAAATCGGCAATGCCGGTTCCTCCTTTGGCACCAGTCAGAACACAAGTTGGAATACCATAATTTTGCAGAATGAGCCGCTGAAGTGTCAAGCCGAAACCGCCTACGCTGGCGTAAGGTTGTTTAGCCGGATACCAGCTCATCTCGGCTGGAGTTCCCCCATAGGGATAAGTGGCGTTACGTAAGTAGGTATCATCAAAATCGAACGAGTACAACTCCTCAAAGTTACTGAGAGCCAAGGCATTGGACTGGCCATGTAGAATATAAACATCCCCACAAACAACGCGTACCCGGTTAGCAACCAGCGTCGAATCATTACCTTTGTAGACAAATACCCGGAACGAATATTCGGCGGGTTCGGCCTTAATAATAGCTGACAAACTAAATGCCGAGCTGCTAACCGCAGGCTCAAGTGTCTGGCTAACTACCTTTGTAACCGCACCGGCCCGTAGCACCTGCATACCAATTTTGGCATATCCAGCAGTATTCATTCTACCACTTATGATAACCGTTGCCTGGCTATTGGCATCGCGGGGATATAGTTGAAGATCGCGGGGCAGTTGTTCAAAAACAACTTGACATGTAGCCGAGAAATAGCACAAAAACAATATGAGGCTTCCGTAAACTCTTTTCATAGGCTTTGTCTCGTCTAAAAAAAGTTATAGTATTGCATGATTTATCAAACTGCGAACGTGCAGGTAAAAATACAACCTTTTTTAACATATGAACACCAAAAGAGGCTATTTATCCTGCAATCAGTAACATTAAGTATGACCGACGTATCAGTCATCATTCTGACACATAACGAGGAAAAACACATCACTCGCTGTTTACAGAGTCTGCAACCGTTTACGAGTAAAATATTTATTGTCGATTCCTTTTCGACCGATCGAACCGTCGAAATCGCCCGCTCACTTGGGGCCATTGTGGTTCAGAATGCCTGGGTAAACTATGCCACGCAGTTCAACTTTGGCATTGACAATGTCCCGTTTGAGACGACTTGGCTAATGCGAATGGATGCCGACGAGTATGTGATGCCCGAATTAGCCGCTGAAATCAACCAGCGATTAATCGGGTTGCCCGTTGACGTAGGCGGTGTTTATGTGAAACGCCGGGTATTTTTCCTGAATCGCTGGATACGTCACGGTGGGTTTTATCCTATTTGGCTGCTTCGGCTATGGCGTCGGGGCGACGGTTTCTGTGAACAGGTGTGGCACGATGAACATATTAAACTGACGAAGGGCCAGTCTATTCAGTTTGATCATGATATTGTTGATCATAACCTCAATAACCTAACCTGGTGGACTCAAAAGCATAATCATTATACCATTTTGGAAATGATTAATCTGCTTAATTACCGCTATCAGTTCGATCAGGCGGAAACTGTACAGCCTCGACTATTCGGAACACAGGACCAGCGTATGCGGTTTTTAAAAGAAAAGTACGCATCACTGCCCCTTTTTACGCGGCCAATTCTATACTTTATATACCGTTATTTTGTCCGGCTGGGTTTTCTAGACGGGCGGGCAGGCTTCGTCTGGTGTTCATTACAAGCGTTATGGTATCGCTTTCTGGTGGATGCCAAGCTTATGGAAGTAAATATTCGGGTGGGTACGGATAAAGACGCAATCATCAACTATTTCCGAACGGAATATGGCAAAGACCTCAGACCAACCCGATCCGAACAGGTCGGTCAGTCATGAATCAACCGCATCGCCACAAGTAGAATCAAACTCAAAGAATGGACAAACCGATCTGTCACGTTTCAATAATAGCTGGTACAATCCGGGGCCACGATGGAAAGTTTTGCTGTGGTTTCTGACAAATTCGTTTTTTTTAAATACCTACTTACCACTGCCAATTGCGCTTAAAGTAGCTGTTCTTCGGCTATTTGGCGCAAAGATTGGTAAGAAGGTTGTCATTAAACCGGCTGTAAATATTAAGTATCCTTGGTTACTTCATGTGGGAAATGAAGTCTGGATTGGTGAGCAGGTTTGGATTGATAATCTGAGTGAGGTTACCATTGGCAACAATGTATGCCTGTCGCAGGGCGCGATGTTGCTGACGGGCAATCATGATTATAGTCGTTCAACGTTCGACCTAACAACTCGACCCATTAGCCTGGCAGATGGTGTTTGGATTGGTGCTAAAGCAGTTGTGTGTGCGGGTGTGAATTGCGAATCACATGCGGTACTCGCCGTTAACTCGGTAGCCACGCATTCGTTGAAAGCATATGGCATTTATCAGGGAAATCCGGCCGTTTGGGTCCGACAACGAAACATTAAGTCGTGAAAGTATCAATCATAACTGTTGTGTATAATGGAGCAGAATTTATTCGGGATTGTATCGAGTCTATTCTGAACCAGACCTACTCCGATATTGAGTACATTATAGTGGATGGACAATCGACGGATGGTACGATAGAAATCGTAAAATCATACGGCACGAAAGTTGCCCGATTTATATCAGAATCCGATAAAGGTCTGTATGATGCCATGAACAAAGGCATTCGTTTGGCCACCGGAGACATAATTGGACTGCTGAATGCCGATGATTTTTACCGCCATG
>CAXVWN010000171.1:0-9069 GCA_964263725.1 Spirosoma sp. | reverse complement strand
CTTAAAGATTGGCATCATTTGGGCTAGAGAATAGGCGGACGGGTTTTTATCTTCAGTTGTTCGCTGCTCATGAGCAGCTCTACCATAGATCAATATCGTTTCACTCAACGTTACGAAAAACAGAAAAACTTGGAAAGCTCGGTATGGAACCGAGCTTTTATTTTAGCCCTACATTACACCCCAGTTTGCCCTGAACAAGCATCCCATCCTACTCAACCACCGTTCAGAAAAACCTCCGAATAGTTTAAACAAGACAACTACTTTATCGCCATGTTTGACTAATATGGATTACGGATGATCCACTAGATTGTCAAAGTTCACCATCTCACGAGTTGGTATCTCATCCACTTCTGTAGCAACAAAGTGAGTCACTTTGGGGGAGTCTGGCCCCCTATGAAACGCACGAACCCGACCTTCAAGCGCCTGGTCAGACCGGGTAAAGCGGGCATGCTGTCGTAAATGTTCGCCCCAGCTCGGTACGGTGAAAAACTCAACCTGCCGGTCTGCAAGAGCCACGTCGGTAAAGATACCTATTTGGGATGCCCCATCGCGCAGTCGTAGCCGCTGGAGGGGCTGGATAGCCGCAAAAAAAGCTGGCCGGTCAGCCGCGTCAATATCATATTCAATCATAACCACCACAGGCCCGTCATCGTAGTCCACGGGTATGTGTACATCAGGCTCCGCCCAGTTAGCAGCGGGGCTTAAATTGAGTTCTTCAGTAGATTGAATCGGAAATGGTATGCCCAGGAACATACTTACCAGCAACCACCCGGCGGCAACGATCAAAGCTGTGGGCAGGCCAAACGCTTCCCCCAAAGTACCCCACACCAAACTTCCCAGCGCCATTCCGCCCTGAAAGACCAGCATGTATACACTCAGGGCCCGGGCTTGCACCCATTTGGGTAACTGTAGCTGGACCGATGCGTTGAAACTGGTCAGGACCAGCAACCAAGCTAGCCCGGCCAGAAACATAACTCCCGACAACAGCACCAGCGAGGTGAGCGTGGCTAGCGAGACATTGACCAGGCAGAAAACCAACCCGGCTACGATAATTCGTCGGTTCGGACTAAGCCACTGGCTGACTTTTCCTTGTAGTAAGGCACCAGTCACGGCCCCCGCCCCAATGCAGGAGAGCATGAGCCCGTACGTACCGGCAGCCAAGTGCAAGTGCCGGGCAATCACTAACGACAATAAAGCCCACATGGCACTGGCGCCGAACGTAAACGCAAAAGCCCGAATCAGAATGACGTACAGGGAAGGCGAGTACCGAACATAGCGCAGACCCGCTTGCAGGGCACTGAAAAAATCTTCGGGCACCGTTCTGACGACTGGCTCACGGGTCCATTGCCAGAGGGCTCTTAGCGTAATCAGAAATGATAAGCCGTTAAGGATAAACAGGTAGCCAGGTGAATAGTAAGCGATAATAAGTCCGCCCAGTGCGGGTCCAGCTGCCCGGGCCAAGTTGACACTTACGCTATTAAGCGTGACCGCTGCGGGTAAGAGTCGACGGGAAACCACCTCGGGCGTAACCGTTTGCCAGGCTGGTCCGTTAAGGGCGGATCCGATGCCCAACACAAAGGTAAAGGCAACCACCATGGGGGCGGTTATCAGGCCAGTTAGGGTGACGATGCCCAGCAGTAGTGCGATCAGGGCCATAAAGGTTTGAGTCACCAGCAACAGTTTACGTCGGTCAACGATATCGGCCAGTGCCCCGGCGGGTATGCTGAGGAGAAAGACGGGTAAACTGGTTGCTGTCTGCATCAGGGCCACCAAGGTTGCCGAGGTGGACAAGGTAGTCACCAGCCAGACACCAGCCACATTCTGCATCCAGGTACCCAGGTTAGAGATCAGAGCCGCCGTCCAGATACTCCGAAACAGGGCTTGGCGTAGGGGCTCCCAAAGCGAAATCGGAATACTGGGTTGGGGTGAGTCCGGTAGGGGTGTATTCATAAAGCGGCAAAACGTGCGTCATCCAGCCAGGCTGGCTGTATCTTAACCTACGCATCGCTTGCTTTGTTACCAATACATTGCCGAACGAACCCGATGCTAGTCTCCTTTCACTACATTGTGATTCCTAGGCAGAGTCGTATTTACTCATGGATTTAGTAAGGTGGCCAGTTCGCACTTACACTTTTGTCAAGAGTAGGCTTCTCATTAAGATTGACGGCAACTAAAGTTAATCAGTCCATCTATTCAAAAATCGCTTATGAATCCCTACGATACATTTTCAGGCGAAGACGGTTCAGACCCTACTTAATAGCAGCCATAGCGGCAGCGTAATCAGGCTCTTGCCCAATTTCCGGCACTTGCTGTTCATAGACGATTTTTCCTTCGGGATTCACCACGATGACCGCACGACTTAACAGCCCTTTCATGGGGCCATCGGCAATTTGCACCCCGTACGAATGGCCAAAATCCGTTCTGAAATCAGAAAGCATTACTACATTTTTAATCCCTTCCGCGCCACAAAAAGCTTTCTGGGCAAATGGCAGATCTTTGGAAATACAGAGCACGGTTGTGTTTTTAAGGCCAGCCGCATCCTCATTAAATTTCCGTACCGATTTGGAACAAACCCCGGTGTTCACACTGGGAAAAATATTCATGATCACATATTTGCCCTTATAATCGGCTAACGTGTTATCCTTCAGATCAATACCGGTTAAGGTGAATTCTTTGACCGAAGTACCCACTGCGGGTAGTTTACCCACGGTATGAATGGTTTTACCCCCTAGCGTAATGGCCGTGCCTGTCGTTTGGGCTATCGAAATACTTGTAATGAATAGGCCGGCAAGGCCGAAAAAAAAGAGTTTAAAGGCGTATTTGGAGTTTTTGAGACCGCTCATAAAATGGATTAAATAGAAGGTAATTCCTCAAATGTACAAAGGAAACGATGGACTTGCTACCGTTTAGTGGACGTTGACAGATCAATTTTGGTGACTCACCGCCTACGCAGTCATCGGCCAAGCAGACGTCCGATTTTAGATCGTGGATTCAGTAGTCAATACATTCAGTTGTAAAACACATCCATTACTCATACCGTTACCACGTTCTAGAAAACCCTGTCCCTAACCGAATCAAAAACGACGGTAAAGGGAAGAGCCTCTCTACCCACTATGCCCGCCCAATCCCCTATTAATATTCTCTGGTTCAAGCGGGACCTGCGCCTGCGCGACCACGCCCCCCTTCAGGCAGCCATTGCCCGAGGACAGCGTGCGCCCAAACGGCCCTTACTCCTACTGTACTGTTTCGAGCCCTCGCTCAGGGCCGATCCCAATTATGAGCTGCGCCACTGGCGATTCGTACACGAATGTCTGGCCGATCTCCAGAAGCAATTGGCAACGATGCCACCGGCGGCTCCCGCCGATACGGGTCCGCTGGTGCATGAATGGCTACCGTTCGAATTTGAGGACCAGATTAATGACCCTCCGCCGGAAACGGGTCCACCCGCCGTTTGGGTGTTCCACCGGGAGGTAGTGGATGTGTTGACCGCCTTACAGACCCAGTTTACCATCGGTACGATCTTCTCGCATGAAGAGACGGGGCTGTCCGTCACGTATAACCGGGATAAAGCGGTCGCTCGATTTTGCCGCCAGCAAGGGATTCACTGGCACGAATCCCCCGCCAATGGGGTGATCCGACGCTTGAAAAACCGGGATACCTGGGCCGCCGACTGGCAACAGACCATGCAGGCACCCCAGCAGCATCCGGACCTGACCCGCTGGCTCCCGGCCCAGGTACCCCTGGGCTGGTATGAGGCTGAGCGTGGCCCGGAGCTACCTATCGAATGGCAACGACCGAATCTCTCGTTTCAGCCCGGTGGAGAATACACCGGGCACCGCTACCTGGGTAGCTTTCTAGATGAGCGAATCGCGCAGTACGCAGCTTCCATTTCCAAGCCGCTCGAAAGCCGACGGGGATGCAGTCGGCTGTCGCCCTACCTGGCCTGGGGTTGTCTGAGCATCCGGCAGGTGTACCAGGCCCAGCGGCTGGCCGCTAAAAATCCAGTGCTGGCAAGCCTGGGGCGGCAGTTAGCGGCCTTTGCCTCCCGGCTACGCTGGCACTGCCATTTCATTCAAAAGTTTGAGGATGAAAATCGCATGGAGTTCGAGAATGTAAACCGGGCTTTTGATCTCATCCAGAAAACCACCAACCCGGATCACTACGCAGCCTGGCGGGATGGGCGTACGGGCTATCCGCTTATCGACGCCTGTATGCGCTGCCTGACTGCTACGGGTTACATCAACTTTCGCATGCGGGCCATGCTGACCTCTTTTCTCACGCACCATTTGTTTCAGCATTGGCAGGCAGGGGGCTGGCACCTGGCCCGGCTTTACACCGATTTCGAACCGGGCATCCACTACGCACAGCTTCAGATGCAGTCGGGCATGACGGGCACCAATACGATCCGGATTTATAACCCCGTCAAGCAGTCGAAGGACCATGATCCACAGGGGGTGTTCATCCGACAGTGGGTGCCCGAATTGGCGAATTGCCCGTTAGCCTATATCCATCATCCCTGGACGATGCCCCCGCTGGAGCAGGCTATGGCGCACTTTCAGGCCGGTCTCGACTACCCCGCTCCGATCATTGATGCGACTGTGATGGCCCGACAGGCCCGTATTCTACTCCATCAGCCCCGCCAGAGCGAGATGGGCCAAGCCGAGCAGGCCCGTATCCTGACCAAACATAGCTTACCGGCTTCGGATCGACCCAAACAGACGCGTCGTAAGCCGGGAAAGAAGGGGAAACTGGATTCGCTTTCCTAAGGAGCTTGTCTGTTGGTTATAACCACATTTACGGCACGTATGCACCTAACCACGCCGGTTATTCACTCACTCTGGTCCAGGGGTTTACTCACGTTTACTTTTGCTGCACAGCCTCCAACCTAATAAACCTGTTTGTTCCAGGCGGCCCATGATACGTTTGGAAGGCCAATCCGTAACCTGCGCGTTGAGGACTGTCCATTTAATGAAACAAATTGAATACGAATGTCACTCGTCCTTATCAGAAGCGCGTCTTTACTCCCATACGCTGGCCAATAAGACCGTCTGATTTCTGGTCAGTCAAGTAAAATTTAACCGCTTACAAGGCGGTTGACAGGGTTCAGGTAGGCTTGCCGACCCCTAACTGGATGCCAAGCTTGGCCGGATAATGCCCATGGTTCATTCACTATTTTTCAACTTATCACTAGGTATGCAAGTCAAAAAGCACTCTTATTTTAAGGATCGGGACGAATCGGTTACCTGGTTTGAACAGTGGGTTTCCCAACTCGAACAGCTAAACCATAAACGCTATGATCGGATCGAATTACAAACGTCACTAGGGAAAACCCATATTTGGGGCCTAAATGCTCACGATACTCAGGCCGAAACCATTATGATTTTTCCGGGTGCGCGAACCAGCAGTTTGTTTTGGGATTTCAACAACGGCCTACAGCTGTTTGAAAAAACGTACCGGCTGTTTCTGGTCGAAACCAATGGGCTTCCCAATTTAAGTGATGGGGATACTCCCGACATTCGATCCGCTGGCTATGGCGAATGGGCATTGGAAATTCTGGACCAATTGAGGGTGGAAAAAGCCTACCTGGCGGGGGCTTCTTTTGGTGGCCTACTTTGCCTGAAACTTTGCCAGGTTGCCCCGAAAAGGATAAAAGCCGCCTTTCTCCTCAATCCAGGCTGCTTTCAGCCCTTTTCGTTGTCGGCAAAAAATCTGTATTATAATTTACTGCCCCTTCTGTGGCCCAGCAAACAGAACGTACTGAAATTTTTGGATGAAGCGGTCTTATGCCAGCCTACTCACGACTTATCCCCAGCGTATAAAGCGCTTTTAGTCACCTATGAGCTTTATGCGATAACTAAATTTACCGATAACACCCAAAAGCCCTATTATATGAAAGGTGAGTTAGCCACGATTGAAACGGCTATTTACTTGCTTGTTGGGGATAAGGATTTATTATTTCCCTATAAACAATCCATCGCCAACGCTCAGGGTGAACTAGGCTCTTTACGAGAAGTGATTGTTTTCCCCGATGTGGGGCACGGCATCGAAACGTATCCGGAGGCTATGCAGGTAATAAAAAACAGAATTGAGAATTTCGTTGATGCCTGATTAAGGTTGAGTGTTCGTCATGTTGATCTACCCAATGATACTTCCCTGCCCATCAAAAACCGTTCAGAAAAAACTCCGATTCGGATCGGATTTCATGGGCGATTTTAAGATCTGTCAACTATAATCAATAGTATACGGTTTAAAACTTTTCCTTACCTAGGAAGGGTGTAAGGAGAATGCCTTCTTTGGGTTCCCGAAGAAGTATACTTTTCTCGTTAATCAGCGCTTTCAGGGACTCATTCGCTAATGTATCCAACAAGCGATATTTCAGTTGGAACGTTCTATACTGATTATTCGGCTGTACCCATTTCATAATCTTACAGTGGCAATTGGCGTTTTCCGGTGTATTAGTAATTTCTTCCAGCGAACCTCCCTTGCCCTGTTTAATAAACACATTTCGGATACCAATCATGTCGTTGCCATCGCCCATGTCGAAACTCCAGGCGGTGGCTATGCTGGTGAGGTAGCCCTTGCCTTTATCCAGACGCAACAGGGCATGGATGGGTGATTCCACCCTACCGCTCTTGTTCTTCACCCGCGAATAAATGGACACCAGCGCCGGTGCTTCAAACTGCATGTAGCCGATGTGATCAATGTTGGCCCCATGTCGGTTAAAAATAAAATAACCGTCTTTGTAGGTGATCTCCACGAGGTTGTTAGCTATCTGATGGAAGCGGTTGGGATCATTTGCCCGTGCCTGGGGCGCTCCCGTATAGTACAGCCAAATACCCGACAAGCTGTCAATCTCAGCTTGGGTAGGTTGGTACGGCAGAATGGTCAGGTCTTTGCGAATCGTAGCCCATTCGTTTCGATCGGCAACCCAGCGAGCGCTGACAACCCCGAGCAAGGTCAGACAAGTAAGTAGTGTAATTAGCCCGGCTATTGTTTTTTTTCTAAAAGAAGCCTTTAACTGGTTGGTAGCCGTTTCGTTTTCCTCCAGGCAGACGACCAACTGCTGCCGAAGCGTTTCCTGCTCATCCAACCGTAACGTTACGGACGCATCCACTCCTTCAATGAGATTAGCATCCGTCGGATTTTGCCCGAACCCTTTGCGGCCTACACCATAGAGGTAAATGTAACAGGCATCAATCAGAAACGACCGGGGGTTAGCTACGATTCGGTGATAGGCATCTTTTACCTGAACACCCGTTATGTCGTATTTCCGATGGGGATAATCAACCTGTTTCGGATTCGGATCAGGCGGATACGAGTCATGGTCAAGCTGCGGGGCCGTGTTTGGCAATTCGTTACTGATCGAACTGAGTAACCTCGCTATTTCATCATAGTTTTTCGGATTGGTATTTCGTATAATCCGCTGGCCCGTCGCACGTTCATACGTATCGATAACTTTCTCAAGTAAGTACCCGATCTCCTCCTTACCTGTCTTTAATTTCATTTAATGCACTAGTTTTGAGCTGTTTATGAAAATTCCGTAGTCTTACTAAAATTTCCTAAAGATACGTTTCATTTAGCAAGCCTGATATCGACACTTTTATACCATAAGCGAGATTATTAGACGACACACACCGCTATATTTGGCTCACTCTTCTTTTTGTACAAATGAATACAAATAAAGCGCAAGAAAGAATACACTTCTCACCGAAATCAGTTGTCATCAGGCTGATAGAAAATGGCATCAAACAGGTACTAATGTCAACAGATCACCAAGCTGGCAGGCATCTATTGAAACGAACTAAACTCGCCTGGGCTCCACTAATCTTCATGGTTGGTTTCTTTTTAACGCTTCCGCTCCAGGCGGCTATAGTGGATTCGCTGGATGTTCCCAGCGCGGTGATGAAAAAGAACCTGCGGGCAGTTGTCGTTTTGCCCGCATCCTATTCATTTGCTGATAAACGTAAAACGACGTACCCGGTGCTCTATCTGCTCCACGGCGGTTACGGACATTTTAATGACTGGATCACTAAAACGCCCGACAAAACACTCATCCACCGGCTGGCCGATCAGTATAATCTCATTATCGTGATGCCGGAAGGCGACGTGTTCAGCTACTACCTGAATAGCCCCGTTATTAAAGACAGCCAGTTTGAGACCTACTTAACCAAAGAGGTTATTGACAAAATTGACAAGACTTACCGTACCGTTCGCACCTCCAAAGGTCGGGCTATAACGGGCCTCTCGATGGGCGGATATGGCGCTTTATATCTGGCAACCCGACATCCTGACCTCTATTGTGCGGCAGGCAGCATGAGTGGAGCGCTGAATCTGGACATGAACGCCTGGAAACTCACGCCCGATATGGAGAAAGGGATCAAAGGAGAATTTGAGAAGATTTTAGGGCCGTTTTCGCCGGATAGCTACGCGCCTTATTCGGTGATTAATATGGCCGACAACATGAAAGCGAATGGCCTGAAGTTGATTTTTGACTGTGGAGTCGATGATTTTCTCATTGAACCCAACCGGGAACTACACCGCCGATTAGTTTTTAACCAAACCCCGCATAATTATAGTGAACGGCCCGGTGGACACACCTGGGAATACTGGCAAAACTCGTTGCCCAATCATGTCTTGTTCTTTACTACTGTTCTGAAAACAAACGGAACTGCTGTTCAATAAAGCTCATGCGTAAACGATCAACCCAAATCGTACTTGTTCTTATAGGTTGCCTGCTGGGGTTGCCTTCGTTTGCCGCCAAGGTAGATACTCTCGATATAGTGAGTGCCAGCATGAATCGAACGCTCCGAGCGGCTGTCGTGCTACCCGCGCGTTACAAAAAAGTTAAACAACCATTTCCTGTACTGTATCTGCTCCACGGTGGTACGGGCAGTTTTCGCGACTGGCTCACCAAAACTCCCGATAAAACGCTTTTGCACCGATTGGCCGACCAGTACAACATCATCATTGTCACGCCCGACGGTGATCCAACCAGCTACTATTTCGATAGCCCGCTCATCAAAACCAGTCAGTTCGAAACGTTTATTTCCAGAGAATTAATTGATAAAA
>CAXVWN010000170.1:0-11778 GCA_964263725.1 Spirosoma sp. | reverse complement strand
CACTATCAGAATTAGGGCCACGACTTACAAAATCGCGGAAGTAGGGCAGGGCGCGGCTATAATCCTTTTTATTGTAGTACGCGTAGCCAAGACCGTACAAACTCTTGTTGGCATAGTCACCCGCTCCAGATTTTGAGATGCTGGCGTAGAGCGGAATCGCCGTATCGTATTGTTTACCGGCCGAATACGATTCTGCTTTCCAAAATTGAGCGGCCTGTTGCATGTCAGTATCGACCGGAAATTTCAGCGACTTATCCAGATTTGCAACGGCTTGCGGATAGCGTTCGGCGTTGAAATCGTTGATGCCCTGATTAT
The DNA here is from genome assembly GCA_964263725.1 of Spirosoma sp. Lineage (GTDB taxonomy): Bacteria > Bacteroidota > Bacteroidia > Cytophagales > Spirosomataceae > Spirosoma. The sequence goes on along the minus strand of CAXVWN010000170.1, from coordinate 11,463 downwards.
ACGTTAGCCGCTGATAGGTCGCGTTAGTTTTTGGTGTCCGGCGTTTTAATCCTTCGATGTAGGCAATGGCCGCCGGATAATTATTTGAGGCAAAATACGCTTCACCAACTAGCTCGTTTGCTTCGTTTTCAAACTTACTATCGGGATATTGCTTCAGAAACGCAGTCAATTCCTTCACCGCATCGGCCCCATTATTCTGATCTAATTGCAATTTGGCGTGATTGAACCGCGCTTCTTCCTGAATTTCGCGGTTGAACGAGAGCCGACCGGCCTGATCGAATGCATTCAATGCGTAAGTTGGATTTTGTACCTGTAAATAGCTAACACCGAGCGTATAAGCGGCATATTGAGCAGTTGTGTCTTTGCCACCTGCCAATGTTTTGAGTTGCGTAATGGCGTCATTATAAGCGCCCGTACGGAATAACGACTGACCATACCGGAACTTAACGGCTCCTGGCGCTTTGGTACCGGCTGCGTTGATGTACGCTTTGTAATAGGGAATTGCCTTCGCGAACTGGTTTTTTTGGTAAAAAACTTCGGCCGTAAACAGGGCCACCTCATTCATGACCGGCCCATTATTGCGCTTAAGCAACGGCTCGGTATACGTCAATAAATCATCGAACCGACCCTGCCGATAAAGCGACTGGGCAATCCAGTTGGGCACCTGATTCTGGTACGTTGGGTTGTTCTCTATCCGTCGGAAATCGGCAACCGCTTCATTGAAATTACGGTTACGAAAATTAATTACACCGGCGTAATAAGACGCGGCTGGCGCATCGGTTGAATTTGGATCAATTTTTACTTGATTCAGAAGCGGCAACGCCTGTTGCAAATTCTGCGTATTGTAGTAGGAGAGGGCCAGTTGATATTTGTAGCCGGTTTGCTGGGCCGTACTACTGCCTTGTGTTACAGCCTTTTCCAGGAAATCAATGGCTTTGGTATAATCCTGTCGCGCGTAATAGTAGGTGCCCAAATCGCCGTAGAGTTGCCCGGCTTTGGGATGTTGGCTATGATTTTTGACAAAACGATCGACTAATAATTCCGCGCCCGGTTCGTCGACGTATAAACTGGTGAGGGCAATATAATACTCAGCTTCGACCGCGTTCTGGTCGCCGGTATTGAGCAACGTCTGGGAGCCATCGCCCCGACGAGGTTCGAGATACTGCCGAAATTCATAACGGGCCGCTGCATAATTGGCTTTCTCGAACAGTTCGAGTCCATTGCGGTAATGGTAATCGGGTTCAACATTACTTTGGGTTCGCTGGGCCGAAGCCGATAGGATTGGCAGCACCCCAAGGGTCAGGGAGAAAAGCAACCGACTTAATAAGATTCGGAGCGACTGGTATTGACCCAATTGGGCGGTTGAATAGGGCATATTCAAAATCAACGGTTGTGAATGCTTGGTTTGCGTCGTAGTTTCGCCGACAAATTGACAAATATCATGTCAATTCTGGACAAAAAACGAAGGTATCCCTCTTTCCGTATGAAAAAAAACGCCCGGCTTCTGTATTTACTTACTGTCTGGACATTTTTTATCCCATTTTCCTCAATCGCTGGCCCTACACTAGCCGATGACGAAAATCCTCCGGCGGTTTCGCCGAGTGTCACGTATGTACTTTCCATGCCCGAACCGCAGACGCATTACTTCGAGGTAGAGATGCAATTAAAAAATGTATCGATGGCTACGAATGCGAAAAAAAACGGTTACCTGGATATTAAAATGCCCGTCTGGACACCGGGTTCCTATCTGATTCGGGAGTACGCCAAAAATGTCGAAGCATTTACGGCTTCGGCGGGCGGAAAAGCTGTTCCGAGTGAAAAAAATCGCAAAAATTCCTGGCGCGTCTATTCATCCGACGATAACCTGACGATTCGTTACCGGGTATATGCCAATGAGCTAACGGTGCGGACCAATTTCGTGGATGCTGACCACGGGTACGTAACGCCCGCTGGTATGTTTATGTATCATGATGCCCTGAAAAACATACCCCTGCGCGTGGTTGTACAGCCCTACAAAGCCTGGAAAAACGTGGCAACGGGCCTGGAACTGGTTACGGGTGCTCAATACACGTATGAAGCGTCGAATTTTGATGTACTGGTCGACTCACCTATTGAGATTGGCAACCACAAAACGTTCAGTTTTACGGCTGCCAACGTGCCGCACACCGTGGCTATGTTTGGTGATGTTGCGTATGATGAGCAACGGTTATCGGCTGATTATAAGCGGGTTTGTGAAACAGCCGCGACCGTTGTCGGCGAACATCCCTGTACTCATTACACGTTCATTGTTCATCACATTCCGCCGGGAGGAGGAGGTCTTGAGCACCTTAACTCGACCACCCTCGAAACAACGCGCAACGCCTACTCCACAGAAGCTAACTATAAGCGGTTTCTATCGTTGGTCGCCCACGAATATTTCCACCTTTGGAACGTAAAACGTATTCGGCCGGTAGCGCTGGGACCGTTTGATTATGAGAATGAAAACTACACGCACATGCTCTGGTTATCAGAGGGTTGTACGTCGTTTTATCAGGAATATATCTTGCGAAGAGCGGGTTTTTACACCCCGGAAGCTTACCTGGGTCTGGTCGCCAGCAGCATTACGGACATTGAAAATCAGCCCGGCACCCGCGTGCAGTCGGCGGCCGAATCGAGTTGGGATGCGTGGATTAAAGGCTACCGGCCCAATGAAAACTCAAACAACACAACTATTTCGTATTACAGCAAAGGAAGTGTGCTCGGATCGCTATTGAATCTTGCGATTTTAGCGGACAGCAACGGCGAACGCAACATGGACGATCTGATGCGGCTCCTGTATAATGAATATTACAAAAAGCAAAAGCGCGGGTTCACCGACGATGAGTTTCGTCAGGCAGCCGAGCAAGTAGCTGGTCGAAAACTCGATGATTTTTTTACTATTGGTGTTAGTAGCGCCGAGCCTATAAATTATGCCGCTTACTTCGAACCGGTGGGTGTTCGGTTGACCAACGTAGCGGCCAAAACACAGGACGGTTTTCTGGGCGCAGCAACCAGTACCGTGAATGGCAAATCGACGATATCGGGCGTTCGACGCGGATCGGCAGCGTATACCGACGGCCTAAATGTAGGGGATGAAATTATCTCGGTGGACGATGTTCGCGTCGGTGACGATCTGCTTCGACTGATCAGCGGTCGGCGTGTCGGCGATAAGATAACTGTACTTGTCAACCGGGCGGGTTTTCTCCGTGAAATACCGGTTACGCTCACGCAGAATCCATTGGCCAGCTACCGCTTAGAGCCGGTAGAAAATTCAACAGCCGCGCAAAAAGCACTGTATGCTAAATGGTTATATATTAAGTAAAGCTTTAATAAAAACGAAACAGATCCGGTAGATTACCGGGTCTGTTTCGTTTTTTGAGTAGTTTATTGCTTACTAAGCAAACGAGTATGCCTCAGCCAGAAACAGTACTTACGCAAACAGACCGACCACTCAGCATGCCTGTGCGCGTTGACTCCATTGATATTTTGCGGGCGATCACGATGATACTGATGATTTTTGTCAATGATCTCTGGTCGCTGAAAGACATTCCTGCCTGGCTGGAGCATGTCCCCAACGGCGTTGATGGCATGGGTCTGGCCGATGCAGTCTTTCCTGCCTTTCTCTTCATCGTGGGCATGTCGCTTCCGTTTGCGGTCAATGCCCGACGCCACAAAGGTGACACAGATAGTGTTCTCGTTGGTCATGTTTTTATGCGCTTGATTGCTTTATTGGTGATGGGCGTTTATCTGGTCAATGGCGAATCCATCAACGAAGAAGCTACGGGTATTCATCGGCTGGTCTGGAATGTACTGTCCTGTTTTTCCTTTATCCTGATCTGGAATGCTTATCCCAAAACAGCCAATAAATGGGTCATTGCATTGATTAAAGGTTTAGCAATATGCGTACTCGTTGCGTTGGCTTTCGTTTACCGGGGTGAACACGGCAGTCGGTTTGCTACGCATTGGTGGGGTATTTTAGGGTTGATTGGCTGGTCGTATCTGGCCGCAGCCCTGGTGGCTGTTTTTGCCCACAACCGAATCGCGATCTTACTGGCCGCCTGGGTTGGTTTTTCCATATTAAGTATGGTAGATGCGGCTGGTCTATTGCCCAAGGCCATTTCGTTTATTCCCGGCGCTATCAGCGGGGGAACGATGGTGGGACTCACAATGGGTGGCGTCGTGATTTCAACGCTCTTTCAACAGTATCGCCAGCGAGATGAGAATAGACGAATGACGCTCGTTTTTATACTTGCGTCCGTCGTGTTGATTGGCTTATCGGTGTATACACGTACATTTTGGGGATTGAGTAAACTGGCCGCTACGCCCGCCTGGCTATTTTTATGCAGTGCCTTTACCATTCTCGCCTTTACCGGAATCTACTGGCTGGTGGACGTGGGCGGCAAAGCGAACTGGTTTAGTTTTATTAAACCTGCGGGCACCGATACGCTCTTATGCTACCTGATTCCCTATTTTGCCTACGCCTTTACGACGTTACTAAATCTTCATTTACCCGACGTTTTGCTGACTGGTGGCGTCGGTCTGCTGAAGTCATTTCTGTTTGCCCTGTTGTGTGTCTGGATCACGGGAAGGCTAAATCGGGTTGGCGTGAGACTGAAGTTGTAAGAATAAGTAAGCCGAATACCGACTCACCGTTCGTGAATTAGTATTCGGCTTACAAATAGTTATTTCGACTTTATGAATCGCCAAAATCAGGTAGTAGTGGCCGCCAGCAATTCCTCGGTCAACTGGGTCAAGCCCACCGTGGCGGGTTTAGCAATGAAGGTGACGTTGGCGCGTTTATGCATATCTGGAATGGTTGGGTCCACCACGTAAATCGGGATGCCATCGCGGACGGAATAGACTAAACCTGCTGCTGGATAGACATTTAGTGAGGTGCCGACAACGATTAACAGATCAGCCTCGTGCGTGATTTCCAGCGCTATATCCATCATTGGAACCGCTTCGCCAAACCAGACAATGTGTGGCCGCAGTTGAGAATCTTTTTCGCAGAAGTCACCCGCTTTGATTTCCCAACCCTCAACATCATAAATCAGTGCTTCATCAATTGTCGAGCGCGACTTGAATAACTCGCCATGCAGGTGAATAACGGTTGACGAACCCGCTTTTTCGTGTAGATTATCGACGTTCTGTGTGATGATTGTTACGTCGTATTTCTTCTCTAGTTTTACCAAAGCGAGGTGCCCTGCATTTGGTTGGACGCTGAGCGCCTGTTTTCGACGCTGGTTATAAAAATCCTGCACTAACGTCGGGTTTCGTTCCCAAGCTTCAGGCGTGGCTACGTCCTCAATGCGGTGGTTTTCCCAAAGCCCATCCGATGCGCGAAACGTTGGAATGCCACTCTCCGCACTGATACCAGCCCCGGAGAGAACGACGATTTTTTTGCGTGTGTTCATGAATACAAAATACGAAATAATTGCCTCTTTTGTCCTGCTGACTGGCGGACCGGTCAGCAGGACAAAAAATTATTCCACCACAATCTCATCGGTAGCGAGCCATGTTTTGTCTCCGGCGTTAGGATGCCCAACCGGACAAACGCCCGCGCTTTTTGCCCGAATTCGAACATAACGCGCCCGCGCCGTTTTGAAATCGGCCACAACCGGTAAAAAATCCCACGGGCCAGTTAGCTCATACTTAACCGGTTGTGCAATGGCTTCTTTGAAATCGTTGCCATCTTTTGATAGCGCAATTTCAACGGAATTTGGCGGAAATCCCTTCTCCAGAATGACTTTCAAAAAATTCAATGACACTTTGGTAACGCTCATAACATCACCAAGATCCAGCGTTAAGTCCATGTCGGAGCCGTAAAAGTTTACCCACTGGCGTCGATCCCGTGGAGTGTCTCCCCGAACGCCATCCGTCAGTTTCGCCGATTTAGGATCGCTGTTCTGACCAGGCGCAACGGCGTAGGTGTAGGGCTTATTCTTGCCTTTATGAAGCGTAAACGTTTGGGTTAGCTGGCCACCCGTGGGCGACCCTCCCGTCTGGGTCATGGCCCGAATGGTAGTCGTTTTTGAGAGCGTAATGGGACCAATATATTCTGTGCTGCGGTCGTTGGGTTCTTTCCCAGTTAAGGTGTAAAAAATCCGGCTATCACTGTCCAGCTTTTTCAAAACTACCTGAATTTGACCCTGATCGTTGGGTTGGGTAGACGCCGTTATATCGAACAGGCGCTTTGCGTAGTTTACTCCCGTAAGCCGGGGCAGGTGATTTTTGAGCCGTTGGGCGAAATCTTCGAAATTATGAGGTCCCGCCTGCATCCAGCCAATTTCGGCAATGGCAATCGCTCGGGGAAATACCATGTATTCAACCGCTTCGGGCGTTGGCGTGTATTCGGTCCAGATATTCCCCTGAACACCCAGAACGTATTTTTGCTCGGCGGGCGACAATTCGGTGGGCATCGGTTCATACGCATATACCCGGTCAAGTGGCAGATAGCCACCAATCGCCAGTGGTTCGGTAGCGGGATTTCCCTGGTAATAATCCATGTAGCACGTACCAGTAGGCGTCATAACGACAGTATGCTTTTGTTTAGCAGCCGCAATGCCGCCCTCCGTTCCACGCCAGCTCATCACGGTAGCGTTAGGCGCCAGGCCACCCTCCAGAATCTCGTCCCAGCCAATGATGGCCCGCCCCTTGCTGGTGACAAACTTCTCGATGCGCCGGATAAAATAGCTCTGTAGTTCATGTTCGTCTTTCAGGTTGTTTTTCTTCATCAACTCCTGACAAAACGCGCTATTTTTCCAGGCTGTTTTCGGACATTCGTCGCCCCCGATATGAATGTATTTTCCGGGAAAGAGTGCGATGACTTCGGTCAGCACATCCTGTAAAAAGCCAAAAGTTTTCTCTGAAGGGCAGAACACGTCGTCAAAAACACCCCATTTCGTGGCTACCTGATAGGCTTTCGTTGGCTCACATCCCAGTTCGGGGTAAGCGGCCAACGCACCCAACGCATGGCCGGGCATTTCGATTTCGGGCACAATAGTCACAAATCGGCTTTGCGCGTAACGAACTACGTCCCGAATTTCGTCCTGCGTATAAAATCCGCCAACTGGCTTATTATCATACTGCTGTGGATAGTTTTGAAAATATTGACCAATGACTGTTTCGGCCCGTTTACTGCCAATCTGCGTTAGCTTCGGGTATTTCTTGATCTCGATTCGCCACCCCTGATCGTCGGTCAGGTGCCAGTGAAACGTGTTTTGTTTGTGCATCGCCATCAAGTCGATGTACTTTTTGACGAATGAAACAGGCATGAAATTCCGCGACACATCCAGATGAAGTCCCCGGTAGCCGAAGCGCGGTTTGTCAGTAATGGCGCAGGCAGGCATGGTCGCGGTAGCCGACTGACCAACTGGCAATAACTGACGCATAGTTTGCGCGGCATAAAACAACCCTCTTGTCGTAGCGGCTTCGGCCAGTACCCGACCGGGCGTAACGGTCAGTTTATAACCTTCATCACCCAGCAGCAGTTTTTTATTCAGTGAGAAAAAAATGTGGGCGCCTTTGGCTAATGCCGCGCTGGTTGGCGCCACCGCAAGCGTTAGTCCATTCGCCGTTTTTACCTGACTCGCAAATGTTTGAGCCACTGCCTTAACGGTGGCATCTGTGCCGGGAGCCACCACAACACGCGTATTGGCGGTAAGTGTAAACTGCCCATTCTGGCCCGAAAACCGAGCCGGAAATGGAATCAGATTATATTGATTGTCAGATTGTGAAAAAGCGGTACTGGATAAGAAGAGAAAAAAAAGCAGGTGTTTCATGCGGCCAGTTTGGTAGCGGTTGATTCAGACGGCAAAATAGTGAGGATTTTTTAAAGGCTATCCATACAAAAGACCTTCTGGCTGGAAGGTCTCTGTCAAAGCAAGGGCTTTCATTCAATTATATGTCGAACCGATTAACAAACCAGAAAGGATTGACTAGTATAGCAGCACCCGTTGAAATACGTTAGTCGGCCGGCCACATGGCAATACGGATATAAACAACAAACCCCGCTACTTTTAGATAACGGGATTAATTGTATTATTTTTTCGCTACTACTTTTTTGGCTGCGGTTGCCGGTTTCTTTACGGCTGTTGCTTTGGCATTCGCCGGAGCTTTAGCGGCAGTAGCCGCTTTTGCCTTGGCGGGGGCTGCTTTTTTTGCCGATCCTTTTGTCGATGTTGGGTCATCACCAGCCAGTTTCAGGCAATCTTCGAGCGTCAGGGTAGCGGGGTCAATATCTTTCGGGATCTTAACGTTACGCTTGCCGACGGCCAGATACGGCCCGTACTGCCCATTAACGACTTTCACAGCCGGATTCTCCGGAAATTCTTTAATGTACTTGTTGGCTTCAACGATTCGTTTCGCCTGAATCAATTCGATGGCCCGTTCAAGTGTCAGATCCGCTAAGGATTCATTTCGGGGTAGCGAAACATACTTATCCTCGAACTTAACATAGGGACCGAAACGACCTTTTCCCGTTGCTACTAGCTTGCCTTCAAACTCGCCCAACGCTTCACTCACCGACTCGGCTCGCTTTTGCTGAATGAGTTCAATGGCCCGATTTTCGTCAATCGTGTATGGGTCATCTTCTTTGGACAGCGATACGTACTTGGCATCATGTTTTACATAGGGGCCAAACTTACCAATGCCGATGGTCATGGGCTGGTCTTCGAAAAAACCAACTTCGCGGGGCAACGTGAACAAATCCAGCGCTTCCTGCAACGTGATGGTTTCAATTAATTGACCATCGCGCAGATTGGCATACTGGGGTTTCTCTTCGTCGGTCGATTCGCCGATTTGCGCATAAGCGCCGTATTTGCCCAATCGTGCCGACAATTTCTTGCCAGAGCGCGGGTCGATACCCAAATCACGCGCACCGGTTTTAAAGGCTATTACGGATGATCCCTGAATCTCTTCAATATTTTTATGGAAATCGCCGTAGAAGCTTCCCAGCATGGTTTGCCAGTTCATACGTCCATCGGCAATCTCATCGAACTCTTTCTCAACTGTCGCCGTGAACTTATAATCGACAATATCGGGGAAGTATTCGACCAGAAAATCGCTCACTACGATACCCGTATTGGTTGGAAACAGCTTCGCTTTTTCGGAGCCAAATGTTTCCTTTCCACTGGTTTCGCTGATTTGATTCTGCTGGAGGGTGTATTCAATATATTTACGTTCCTGGCCGGGTTTATCCTGTTTTACAACGTAACCCCGGTTGATGATCGTGGAAATAGTTGGCGCGTAGGTCGACGGGCGACCTATGCCCATTTCTTCTAATTTCTTTACTAACGAAGCTTCGGCATAACGCGGTTGTGGGCGTGTAAATTTCTCCGTAGCTTTCATCTGGCCCAGGTTCAATCCTTGCCCAATGGTCAGTGGAGGCAACATGCCTTTCGCATCTTCGTCGTCCTCATCGTCTTTCGATTCGAGATAAACGCGAAGAAATCCATCGAACTTAATCACCTCACCCTGCGCAACAAGTTCACTAGGGAAAGATGATGGCAGGCTCTGGTTAATCGCTTTTGTTTCGACAAATGGGCTGTCATCAACATTCGTCTGAAAAGTAGTTGTTACGCCATTCGCAAAGCCAATCTTAATCGTTACGGTCGTGCGTTCAAGCTGAGCATCAGCCATTTGTGAGGCAATGGCGCGTTTCCAGATCAGTTCGTACAGCCGTTTCTGGTCACGGTCACCACCGGCATTACGATCATTGAAGTTCGTGGGTCGGATGGCTTCGTGAGCTTCCTGTGCCGATTCATTCTTGGTCTTGAACTGCCGAGTCTGAATGTATTTCTCGCCAAACTCCGAGCCTATTTCGGCTACAGCCTTATCAACCGCTTCCTGTGAGAGATTGGTTGAGTCGGTCCGCATGTACGAAATTTTACCCGCTTCGTACAAATTCTGCGCAATCCGCATCGTACGATCAACCGAGTAACTTAATTTACGTGCCGACTCCTGTTGCAATGTCGATGTTGTAAACGGAGGAGCAGGAGTTTTCTTGGCAGGACGGGTCTCTAGGTTTTTAATCGTAAACGTAGCACCAACACAGGCTTCCAGAAAAGCACGTGCTTCGCCGGAGGTCGCAAAATTCTTGGCCAACTCGGCGTTCAGCACTTTATTGCCGTCAACGATAAATTGCGCCGTGACTTTAAACGACGATTTGGCCGAGTGTTTATCGACTTCGCGTTCCCGCTCGACCACAAGCCGCAACGCGACCGATTGCACCCGACCGGCTGACAATCCCGTACTGCCACCTTTAATCTTGCGCCACAATACCGGCGACAGTTCGTAGCCAACCAGCCGATCCAGCACGCGCCGGGCTTGTTGGGCATTTACCAAATCAACGTCAATCGTGCGGGGCGACTTTATGGCATTCAGAATGGCACTCTTTGTGATTTCCCGAAAAACGATTCGTTTGGTATTATCACGCAGACCAAGGGCTTCTTTCAGGTGCCACGAAATAGCTTCACCTTCGCGGTCATCATCTGTTGCCAGCCACACTTCATCGGCCGCTTTGGCGAGCGATTTCAGTTCACTAACTAACTTCTTCTTATCGGGTGAAACTTCATACGATGGTTTAAAGCCATTGAGCACATCTACGGCCAGCCCATCTTTGGGTAAATCGCGTACGTGACCAAAACTGGACTTTACCGTAAAGTCTTTACCAAGATAGCCTTCAATGGTTTTCGCCTTCGCCGGCGACTCCACTATGACTAAGTTTTTTGACATAATTAATGGTCAGGTTGATACTGTCTCCGCTCCCTTATCTCCTCGAATCCGGCCAAATATAGATGCAAAAGATCTGAATTATGCAAGACGGGTTATGTACGACGAAACAAAAGGGGAGGATTTTTGTGTCGCAGGAGGGGTTATATATAGGTAACAACACGTATTGATTCACAGTTCGGATGAACCGCACAAAACCTGTATAAATGAGTAGAAATGGCCTATTTTGCCATTATTTATTATCAAATAGGTCTTGTGGAAATGGTCTTCGGAATGCATCTAATAGGTATGAATAAATTTTTAGTGCTTGCCTTGTTCCTGGCCGCTATGGCCTGCCAGTCGAAGCACGAACAAGCCCCAACGGAGGAATCGTCGGCTAATAGTATGGCGGTTATGGAAGCCCCTTCTCCTGAGCAGAATAAGGCTAATACGAATGAAGATGAAGCTCCATTACCTCCTCCGGGCCAGCCTTCGGTTTCGGTTACCCGTCAACTTATTCGGAATGCACAGTTGCGCATTCGGGTAAGTGAGTTTAAGTCGTCTGGCAAAGCTATTGAAAAAGCTATTCAGCAATCGGGTGGACAAATTGCCACCTCGAATGAGACTAAAACCGATAATAGTATTGAAAACGCCCTGACAATTCGGGTGCCTGCTGGCCATTTGGATGCGTTACTTGCTGCTATTCTGAAAGAATCCATCTTTACCGACACGAAA
>CAXVWN010000169.1:0-40880 GCA_964263725.1 Spirosoma sp. | reverse complement strand
GCCAATATGATCGATTCGAAAAACGGCTCTATTATACGCGATTGTTGGTTGTGCCGTTACCCGCTGAGGCAAAATGCTACAGATGAATATGTGAATACAGATGCAGCGCAGCGTTAGGGTCATCGGGCATTCGTGTAGATTACGGCAAGCAACTGTAAATGAGCTATGTATTTACTAAATATCCAAATTGATTTGCTAATAATACAGCTAAACAGTTCTCGTTACGGCTAAACATTGGTTTGCCGTAACAGGCAGCTCATTTGGTTTTTCAAGGTTGTAAGTGTAACTAGTAATACAATTAGTTTCCCGTCTTTTTAACGAATGACACCTATGCGTTTTTCTAACTTCCCTCAATTTCTTCTTATGCTGAGTTCGTCTGTAGCATTGGGTCAGGCCACAGGACCGACACCCTATCCTATTGCCCATAAAACTGATCAGGTTGACACTTACCACGGCACCCAAGTTGCTGATCCTTACCGCTGGCTCGAGGATGATCGCTCTGCCGAAACAGCCGAGTGGGTTAAAGCCGAGAACAAAGTTACGTTCGATTATTTGGCGCAGATTCCCTACCGAAAACAACTTCAGGATCGGCTCGAACAGGTCTATAATTACCCGAAATATTCGGCACCAAGTCGTAAGGGCGACTGGTTCTATTTCTCAAAAAATGATGGCTTGCAAAATCAGGCCGTATTATACCGCCAGAAGGGGCTTGACGGGAAACCCGAACTTGTCATAGATCCGAACAAACTTTCGGCTGACGGTACAACACGATTGGGTGCATTTTCACTGTCTAAAGATGGCAAATATGCGGTGGTAGGTTTATCGAAAGGAGGTTCTGACTGGCAGGAATACCAGGTTATGGACTTAGCTACGAAACAGTACCTATCCGACAAAATTGAGTGGGTAAAGGTATCGGGGGCAGCCTGGCAGGGCGATGGATTTTACTACAGCCGTTACCCAAAACCCGAGGGCAGCGCATTGGCGGCCAAAAACGAAAACCATCAGGTATTCTTTCACAAACTGAATACACCGCAATCGGCCGACCGGCTGGTGTATGAAGATCCGAAAAATTTACAACGGTTCCACAATGTTAGTACGACCGACGATGAGCGATTCGCTCTGCTATCGATCAGCGACCGGGGCCAGGGGAAAGATGGTAATTCGCTGTTTTTCATCGACGCAAAATCAGGAGGATCGGCTCAGAAAACGTTCGTTCCCGTTGTGGCCGAGGTAACGAATTTTAGTTACGGGGTAGTCGATAATGATGGCGACCGGCTCTTGATCCTGACCAACGAAAAAGCACCAAATAGTAAAGTCATTGCTTTTGACACAAAAAAACGGACCTTTTCGACACTGATCCCGGAGAAGCCGGAGCCTATTGCCGAGGGTAGCGTTAGCGCAGCCGGTGGTAAATTGTTCGTTGAATATGCGAAAGACGTAACATCTAACGTAGAGATATTCGATTACAAAGGGAAATCTGAAGGGGTTGTTAAATTGCCTGCTATCGGCTCGGCGGGAGGATTTGGGGGCGAAAAAGATGACAAATTTGTCTTCTATACGTTTACCTCGTTCACCTTTCCGCCAACGATTTACCGCTATGACATTGCGACCCGGACGAGTACCGTTTTTCGGGCGCCGGAGGTTGATTTTAAACCAGCCGACTACGAAACGAAACAGGTGTTTTTTACCAGTAAAGACGGCACCAAAGTGCCCATGTTCCTGACGTATCGCAAAGGGTTAAAACTCGACGGCACCAACCCAACCCTGCTCTATGGCTACGGTGGATTCAACATCAGTTTGCCGCCTGCCTTTAGCCCGTTTCGGATTCCATTTCTGGAACAAGGCGGTGTTTATGCGCAAGCCAATTTGCGGGGAGGCAGTGAATACGGCGAAAAATGGCATGAACAGGGGATGAAACTCAAGAAGCAGAATGTTTTCGATGATTTCATTGCGGCTGCCGAATACCTGATTGCCCAGAAATATACCAGTTCGGCTAAGCTGGCCGTTCAGGGCGGTTCAAACGGGGGCTTGCTGGTTGGTGCAGTTATGAATCAACGGCCCGACTTGTTTCGGGTGGCGATTCCGCAGGTGGGTGTTATGGATATGCTCCGGTTCCACAAGTTCACAATCGGTTGGAACTGGATTGCCGACTATGGCAGCAGTGACAATGCCGACGAATTTAAGGCCCTCTATGCGTACTCCCCTATTCAGAATATTAAACCGGGCCTAAATTATCCGGCGACCCTTATTACCACCGCCGACCACGACGACCGGGTTGTACCGGCGCACTCGTTCAAGTACGCGGCTACGTTGCAGGAGGTTTATAAAGGAAAGAATCCCGTATTGATTCGGATTGATACCAACTCAGGGCACGGTGCCAGCAACACGAAAAAGAACATAGAAACAGCCGCTGACATATACTCGTTCATCCTCTGGAATATGGGCGTAACGAGTTTGAAGGAAGTAGCCAGCAAATAAATCGCTTGCATCAACAAAAAGGGCCACCTGATATCAGGTGGCCCTTTTTGTTGATAGATTGGTTCAACTACAGTTTGAACGTCACACCCAGCATTAATGGGGCAACTCCACTACCTAGTTCAGCGAAAGCACCTACTTTCTCACTGAAGAAGTAACGACCGCCAAGGTGAATGGGTACGAAAATACCACTACCGAAGCTGCTGCCACTATAAATGCTATTGCTATAAGAAACACTTTCGTAACCCAAGCCAATACCAGCATAAAGATCTGCCTTATCGGTGCTTAAGTTCAGAAGTTGATTGAAGTGATATGAACCACGAGCGGCAAAATACAGGTAATTGATTTTATCATTAAAGCCACTATAACCATAATTGAAACTACGGTAGGCCACTTGACCACCAACTGTAATATTTGGAGCAACGCCGAAATCGGCTGATCCGCCGAAGGCAATACCGCCAGCACTGGAGTAACCACCTACACCAATACCGAGGTTGATAAATTTAGTCCCCTTGTCTACAGCAAGTTGCGCAAATGATTGAGTTCCGGCTAATAGACCAAGAACTAATAAAATAGTAAAGTGGATTTTTTTCATGTGATTCAATTGATTTAAAATTTAAACTTGGGACAAAGTAAATGCGAATCTGTGGGGCTACCAAGCGCAAATATAATCCACTTATTAATCGGTCATATAGCAGACTATGCGACAAACATAGCAAACCAGCCTTGATGCATTGATATAATGACTTATTTTATTTTCGTTAATCAATTCATGTTCAGAACATTATTTAAAAATAGAACGATATTAATATCATACTTAATGGTAATAATATCAGCTTAAATCGGAACATATTATAGCATTTGCATTAAGTTGGTATACTAATAAATTCATTTGGACTTTAATTTCTGTTTCACAAGATGTAAAGAATTCGCAAAACTGATAGGTATTATCTCCATCTATTTAAACGGTTGAATTAATATTGGTAAACATGTTCTTGCCCATCTATAATCACTCATTAAAAAAGACCAATGCTCCACTAAGGCAACACAAATTACCAACATTTATGGCCTCTGGCTGCTTTTAGGGGTATGGATACTGAAATTAAACACAATACCAGCCTGTCCCTATCCGATTCGGGCGGGCGCGAAATGCTCCAGTCTTCCCTGGCAGATTATGTCGCGTTTTTACACCGACAGCCTGCCGTGTGCGGTACGCCCGAGCAACAGGAAGCTCTGATTAAGCATGTGGCTCAAGGCCATGAATTAATTAAACTCGTAACAGCCGAGCGGCTCAAGATTACTCGCCAACTTGACAAACAGAAACATGACTGGATGGAGGTGGAAAAAGAAATGACAGCTCCTATTTTAGCGGCCATGCAACCTCTAAAAGATGCTGTTGAGCATTATAATCGAGAACTGCTACGTGTGCGCGAGCACCAGCAGGCCGAAGCGGACCGGCAAACCGCAATTGCTCATTCGGGGGAGACAAACTGGCTAAGACCCGATGTCGCTCTGATAGCCAAACCCAAGGGCGTACAGATGAAGTGGACGTTTGAAATCATTGATCCAAATCAGATACCGAATGGCTATTGGGTGATTGACGAAGGAGCGATTAAAACCGCTATTGCCAGCGGATTACGAGAAATTCCGGGCGTAAGAATATACGAAGAGGCCATTACCACCTTTCGCAAGTAGTGCCTGACTACATTAATGTATTGCCAAGAACCCGGTCTAACCACTACGATAAAGAAGGGTACGGTCCACTCCGTACCCTTCTTTATCCATGCCAGTTTGTTATCTCCTTTATTGACAAACCTATTTTTATAAGCATTAACGACCACATTTTTCATTAAATGCAATAAAATGGGCTTCTTATAGAATGGGCTCAGTGGAATATATCGTACCACCGATGAGTACCTCCATTTTGACCGGATAAACTGTCGGGGGGTAGGCAAACGTTTGATATCGGTGTAGATTGGTCGGTGCCAAATGCTGTTTTATTTACGTCTAAAGTAGCAAAGTCTAATAGTTCGATGGCCTCAACGGCTAGTCTTCGTCTTCGACTGATCGGTAAGACGATACCTCCTTTCAGAGTTACAAATCCATTCTTCTTGTTATCCGGCAACTCAAAAAAATCCAGAAAGCCTGGATTAATCAGCGCTGTTTTATGGATTCGTATAAAGTTGGGCAGGCTTTGCTCGTAAAAAGCTAACGTTCCGGAAAACACTTCTTTTCGACCATCACTATAATGAAGCCAGGAATAATTGCCAGCACCTGTTAAGTGAGTCATGCCAGTAGAGTTGCGTAGAGCTTTAGGTAAATAAGGCATAAGGCGATTGATTGAGTAGCACTAATTGAACGAATATGTATTGATAACTTACTGATTGCCAAAAAGAGATGGTTACAGTAGCGAGGGAGCGGAACGCTTATAAAAACAGCCGAAGCCTAGTAGACCCCGACTGTATGTACTCACCGTAACTCTAATGAATAAAATGAATAACTGGCAATATTACTTTTTCTGGCTAGCGTTGTTGATATATTAGCCATTTAGTGAGGTAACGGCGTAGAGCAAGCACAAAAAAGCCGCTATTCAAACGAACAGCGGCTATATTTCAGGAAAAATCTAAATTCTTTATATACGATTAGGCTGATATATAAACTTGTCTTTTTTGGGGGTGGAGTACTAGCATAAAAATTGCTGGTATCTGTCTGATATGACTATTCGATACAGCCACATAATCTACGCCGAAATCTTACCAGTCGTTAACTCTTGTTGTTGTCGTGCCCAGATCAAGTCTCGTTTTACCTGAAAGGACGCCCTAATTTCTTGAGATTCCCGGTCTTCAATCAAGCCAGCCTTTTGTTCTGAAGAGTTTAATAAATTAGCTTGATGGTAAATGTGCTGATGGTTTTGCTTAACCCGTTCAATTGCTTGATTTTCCTGTCCATAATGTTGTTTCCATTCCTGAACATGTCGTTGAAGAAGTTGTAACCACGTTTGTGTATTACTATTTGGGTCTGCATCGAGTAAGGCAACACTTGTTTCGATAGTCTGTTGCCGATACGCATCAAATAACTGATTGAACTTAGCACTGGTCATGATCGCTTAAAAATAGGTTGGGTTTACGTGGGTAAGGTTACTCCTACTTATTTTTTTCTCAACAAAGTTAATGAACAAGGGATTTTTTATAAGAAGATTGACTAAACGGTCATATTTCTACCAATAACCATAAATTAATACACCCACAATTAATAGAAGCCAATTAGAAGTTTATTATTATTAAATTACATATACTAATTTTAAAGAGAGCATAGCTGTATTTAAAAATCGCAAATAGCAGATTTCTACCTCACATTTTTAATTAAGTAAGTACTATAACTTACTTATTGTAAAGCACTTAAGTCACCGAACAAAACTAAAAATGAATATATATTTATTCTTGGTTTTGTTTCATTCCCTTACTTATCTGTGTATTATTTAAAGGTATACAGGGTATTCGGCAACTACTGTGTTTATAGGGTCTACGGTAGTCCTGCTTATTGAGTAGCTTACTCAAACTTTGCTCCTCCGCTCGTAGTCTCAAGCCCGACTAAATGCGCTGTGTCCGCTTTATGAATACACGAGCTTTATATGCGAAATTTCCAACAGTTAGCCGATTTTATTCCTCAGATCGTATGGACAGCCCAACCAGATGGCCATCGGGATTATTATAATAAACAGTGGTATGATTTTACGGGATTCCCGGAAGCATACGACGACGAAAGCTGGTCTCTCATTCTGCATCCCGATGAGATACAGTTTGCAATAGACACTTGGTCCAACTCGGTCCGGAACGGCGAAGATTACCAAATTGAATATCGCTTCGTTGATCGTAAAAGCCCAGGTAACTACCGTTGGTTTTTAGGACGGGCATTTCCCATCAAAGATGAGCAGGGTCAAATTACGAAATGGTTTGGTACGTATACAGATATTGATGAACATAAACGCCTGGCAGAAATTTTGGAGCAGCGCGTTCAGGAACGAACTCAGGAGTTGATCACGCTCAACTTACAATTGCAGCGCTCCAACGAGAACTTACAGCAGTTTGCTTCCATCGCTTCCCATGATTTACAGGAGCCACTTCGGAAGATTCATAGTTTTGGCGATTTGTTATTGAATCAATTTGGTAACGCCCTGGGAGAAAATGGAGTTGACATTATTACCCGAATGCAAACATCGTCCAGCCGTATGTCAACCCTGATTAAAGATCTGCTTAGTTACAGCCGATTAACTACGCATCGGGAATCGTTCGAATGGATTAGTCTGGATCAGGTACTGGCCGATGTTATAGATAATCTGGAAGTGGCCATTAAGGAATCGGAAGCGACCATCCATGTTGGTCCGTTACCCACCATGCAGGGCAATGAGTTTCAGCTTCGCCAACTCTTCCAGAATTTGCTGTCCAACGCACTAAAATTCATACAGCCACGTGTAGGGTCAAAAATACAGGTGAGCAGTTGCGAGGTAGATAAACGGGCAATTTTACCTGGTCTGTTAGACTCAGTTCCAACAGGATATACTGTCGGCACGTTTTGGGAAATCAGTATAACAGACAATGGAATTGGCTTCGATGAAAAGTATCTGGACCGGATTTTTCGAGTATTTGAGCGATTACATACCAGAAATCAGTATGCCGGAACAGGAGTAGGATTAGCGATATGCAGTAAGATAGTAGAGACGCATGGCGGGATTCTTACCGCCCGTAGTAAACCAAATGAGGGCGCCACTTTTTTAATCTACCTGCCTAAATAATCATTTTTCCTGTGACTAATATAGCTTACTGGCTCACGCCGGAATTGAGCAACACATTCTAAATCAATATATTAATTTAATAACTTTTGTCACTGGCTTTCTCTACCAAGCCTTCTTCACTAAGCTGCTCCTGTTTAAAAAAGATAAGCTTACGAATGGATTGAGCTGTTTCCTGGGTTTCCCGGATTTTTTTCAAAAACTGGTCAGCAACGGTAATGTTGCCAACCTCAGCAAAGTGCTTATTGCTCTGCTCGAGTAGTATAATGGTTTCTTCAAGACCGCGTAACGTTTTCCAAAGCGAATCTTCGACAGACTTGGTTACTTCCGATAGTAGGGCACTGGCCGTAAAGGCATGGCCAGTATGACACCGATACCGGATTAAATGATTCTCATCGAAGCGGACCAGCACACCGCTACATTCCGGGCAGGTTAGGGGCGACAATTCACCCATTTTCAGGATACCCATATTGAATCCGTCCCCCTGGGCGGCAATGCTAACTTCCAGTTTAAGTCGATCTAATTCATCCATTGGTATTTCGGGAGTTGGGAGAACTTGTTCCTGAGTCAACTGGCAAAGTAGAGGACCAATATCGGTTAGTGGACTAATATAATCTACCGCAACGTATTCCAGCACACTAGTCGGCATGCTTGGGTAGGCCGCATCTTGTGGCTGTTGAATAATACCCAATCCACCCAACCGCTTTACAGACCACATTCCTGAGGTACCATCATTGAGCAGACCCGTTAGTACAATGCCGATAACGCGCGATCCGTAATTGTAGGCAGCCGAACGAAATAAGGCATCGATGGACGGACGAAACCGGTTTTCCTTTGGCCCCCTCTTAATCAGAATACGATCTTCTTCCACGAGCATGTGATGATCAGGCGGGGCCAAATAAATATGTCCTTCTTCTATAGGATCACCATCTTTAGGATGTACCGCTCTCAACGAGCCTGCCCGGCTAAGAATCTGCGGCATAAGGCTGGTTGACGTAGGTGACAGGTGCTGGACAATAAAAATAGGTGCCTTAAAATCAACGGGCAACGAAGCAACTAGCTCCTGTAGAGCCATTACACCACCTGCCGATGAGCCAATAACAACAATGTCACGTTTTGCCATATCCTATTCACTTTTAACCAAATCGCCGTAGCTTTAATGCCTTATACTTCTGATATTCGATAAGTCTTATCGACTTAACGACTGGCATTAAAATTAGTTTATTTTACAAGTACTCGCCGATGGGCAAAAAAACAATTTCTTCTGCTGATATCCAGCCCCATAAAGCCTCTATTCCTATTGTTGCTATTGGCGCATCGGCGGGCGGGGTCGAAGCTATTACTGAGTTGCTCCAAAATCTATCGCCCACCACTGGCTTTGCTTTTGTTTATATCCAACACCTCAGCCCAAACCACGAAAGTCAACTCGTCAATATCCTGAGTCGGCTAACGACCATGCCTGTTATGGAGGCTCAGCATTTGCTTCCTATTGAGGCCAATCATTTCTATGTTATTCCGGCAGACAAGGACATGGAAATCGTAGACAGGGTGCTTGTTCTAATGCAGCGCCGGGCTGCTCCTGCCCTTCATAAGCCTATAGACCAGTTTTTTATTTCCCTGACTGCCCATCAGTGGGATGGCGCTATTGGCGTGGTGTTGTCAGGCATGGACGGCGATGGCACGTTGGGACTGAAAGCCATTAAAGTAGCGGGTGGTATCACCTTTGTGCAGGATGAATCGGCGAAATATCAGAGCATGCCCCGATCGGCCATTGCCGAGGGCGTGGTCGATTTGATATTATCGCCAACCGAGATTGCCAACGAAATTGAGCGGTTAAGCCAGAAAATTGACATTTTTCCGCAAACAGTCATTATCGAGTCGCAACAAGAAGACGATACAGCCGATGAAGATCTGAAGACGATTATTCAGTTCATCAAGAAAATAGTTGGCGTCGATTTTAGTCATTACAAGATAGCGACCATTCGTCGGCGAATTATTCGCCGAATGCTGCTCTACAAGCAGGAAACACTCCGCGAATATGGGCAATATCTCAAAGAACACCCCGCTGAGGCAACTGATCTTTACAACGATTTGCTGATTAATGTCACGAATTTTTTTCGGGACCCCGAAACAATGGATTATCTGGGGAAAGTCCTGTTTCCTCAACTGATCAAAAATAAAGTGGCCCGCGAGCCGCTACGCATCTGGGTACCAGCCTGTTCAACGGGACAGGAGACGTATTCGCTGGCCATTTTGCTGCTGGAAACGCTCGGCGACCGGGCGTCGAGCATGCCCATTCATATTTTCGCTACCGACCTGAGCGATACCGCCATTACCAAAGCCCGGCTGGGTATCTATACCCATGCAGAATTAGCCGATGTGTCGCCAGCAAGGTTACAACGGTTCTTCACCCAGGTAGATGACCATTACCGCATCAACAAAACGGTTCGTGATCTGTGCGTATTTGCTCCGCACAACCTGTTGAAAGACCCGCCTTTTTCCCGGCTGGACATGATCAGTTGCCGCAATCTGCTGATTTATCTAGGTACCTCTCTCCAGCGAAAAGCGCTCTCCAGTTTTCATTACGCCCTGAATTCCGGTGGCTATTTACTGCTGGGCAAATCCGAAAGCGTCAGTACGTCGCCCACGCTCTTTTCGCCGGTCGAGAAAAATTATAAAGTCTACACCCGCAAAAACGACGTTGTGAGCCGGGTTGCTTTCGATCGGGCGAGCGAACGAATTAACTCCAGAGACGCCAGTCCCGGGCGGTTTGTATTATCAGTCGCCAGCCCGAAACCCACTGCTGATTCTGGCCATGATCTGGAGCGACTAGTCGATTCGCTGCTGCTGAGCCAATATGTACCCGCTTCGGTAGTTGTGGATCAGGATCTTGATATTCTTCAGTTTCGGGGTTCGGTTAACCTGTTTCTGGAGCCATCGCCGGGTAAGGCCAGCCTGAATTTACTCAAAATGGCTCGCCCATCTTTATCATTTGACTTACGTAACGCGGTTCATAAAGCCCGCAAATCGGGCCAACCAGTTCGTCGATCCGGGCTGGAAATTAGTGTCAATGACAAAAAACACCAGGTTGCCATTGAAGTTACACCGCTTAAAACGGGCACCGAGCAACAACTGTTCCTGATCATTTTTGAGGAAATTATCCCGGTGGTCATTACGGGAACAATAGCCGCCCGCAATAACCGGATCAAATTGCTGGAGGATGAACTGGCTACCTTGCGGACAGATATGCATTCAATTATTGAAGAGCAGGAAGCGTCTAATGAAGAACTTCAGTCGGCCAATGAGGAGATCGTTAGCAGCAATGAAGAATTGCAAAGCATAAATGAAGAACTGGAAACGAGCAAAGAAGAAATCGAATCTACCAACGAAGAATTACTGACTATTAATCAGGAATTGCAGGTACGTAACGATCAATTGTCAGAATCCTATGAATTTGCCGAATCAATCTTCGATACCATTCGGGAAGCGACATTGGGGCTGGATAAAGACCTGCGGGTAAAGAGTGCAAACCGGGCTTTTTATGAGCTGTTCCAGGTTCGGGAAGCCGATACCATTGGTCGGTTGATCTACGAATTAGGAAACTCCCAATGGAACATTCCGGCTTTACGCACCTTACTGGGCGGTGTACTTATGCATAATCCGTTCGTTCAGGGATTTGAAATGACGCATGATTTCCCGAACATCGGCCAACGCATTATGCGGCTCAACGCCCGTAAAGTGGTGCAGCATCAACGTCAGGAATCTATTTTACTGGCTATTGAAGATACGACAGAGGATAAACGGGCGCAGCGCCTACTGGCCGAACGGGAAGATTGGTTCCGCAATCTGATCGACAATGCGCCTTCACTAATCTGGGTGGCTGGTGATGATGGCTGGTACACGTTTCTAAATAAAGCCTGGCTGGACTATACGGGCGGTTCGCTCTCTGAAGAAATAAATCCGGGCTGGGTACAACGAATCCATCCCGACGACCGGACTGCTTATTTGGCTACTTACAACGATCATCTGGCCAATCGACAACCGTACAAGGCCGAATACCGGTTGATGCGTAATGACGGCGAATACCGCTGGATGCTGGAATACGCAAAACCTATTGTTGATACCGAAGGAAATTTTAGTGGCTACATCGGTTCTTGTGCGGAGGTACACACGCAGAAAACGTTAGCGCAGGAACTGGATCAACGGGTTCAGTTGCGCACCGCAGAATTAGTACTTACCAATGTTGCCCTCGAACGTACCAACCACGAGTTGTCTCAAACGGCGGCCCGGTTGCAAAGTGTGCTTAACGGTGTACCAGCAGCCATTAAAATGCTGGAAGTACAGCTTGATGAAGACAAAAATCCCGTTGATTTTATAATAAGTGCTTTCAACGAACCAGCGTTGAAACTAACGGGAACATCGGAAAATATTCTGAATAAACCATTACTACAGGTTCATCCCTGGATGAAAGAGCAGGGTTTGTTCGATATGAGTCTTCAGGTATACAACACCGGCGCACCCGCTTATAAGGAAGTGTACCTGGACAAGATACAGCCCGGTTACTATGCATTTTCTATTACACCTCAGGTTGATAGAAATGGGGTAGTAGAGACAATACTAAACATTACCGACCGAAAGAATGCCCAAGAACGAATGCGACTGACGGCAGAGAGCTTACAGGTTGTACTAGATAGCTCGCCCGCTTCTATTGGATTTCTTAAAGCAGTTCGAAATGAGCAGGGTGAAATAACTGATTTCCGGTTAGCGGTGTGTAATCAAAAATTTGCCCAGCTATGCGGGCAACCGATTGATAGTCTGTTAGATCAGTCAGTATCCAATTTATCGTATACGCTGTGGCAGGAAAACACAGTGGCGAGGTTTATTCACATTGTTAGTTCTGGCGAATCCTATTATGAAGAAAGATTAGTTGAGAATCAGTTTAATCAGCAGAACGGACAGGAAGAGTGGCTGGGGCTTTCTGTTACAAAACAGGAAGATGGTGTAGTTGTAACGGGACTGGACATAACGGCGCTGAAAGATGCTGAACAGCAACAGAGTCATCTATTACAGGAATTAGGCCAATCAGAAAATAGCCTTCACGATCTGGAACAAATGCGGCAGCAGATATTTCAACGTGGTGAATTTCTTCGGTCTACAACTCACGACCTGCGTGGTGGCTTTGGTATTATTCAGGGAGCGGCTACACTTTTAGATTTCATGGATACCGAAGAAGAACGCGCTCAGATATTGACAATGCTCCAGCGAAATCTGCGTCAGGTAACTCAGATGCTGAGTCAATTGCTTGATTATTCACGGTTGGAGTCAGGGCAGGAACATATAATTAGAGCTCCTTTCGATTTGGCTGAATTACTGGTCGAACTTAAAGAAGGTATGATGCCCCTTGCAATGGAACATGGATTATGGCTACGGACAGATGGCCCTGGTCAATTACTGGTTGAGAGCGATGCCATTAAAATTCAGCGAATTGCTCAAAATCTGCTGCTCAATGCCCTGAAATATACACAGACGGGTGGTGTCACCATTGCCTGGGGCCATGACGAAATGAGTAACGGCTGGCAGTTCAGTATTCAGGATACGGGACCGGGGCTGCCAGCCGCATTAGTGAAACTGTTAATGGTTCAATCGACCGATGTGCCCGAAGACACTCTAGCAGGCTCACCAAATAACTCGACGGGAGAAGGGATTGGCTTATTTATTGTGAAACGCTTGTCAATGCTATTAGACGCTACCCTAACCGTAGAAAGTAAAGATGGAGCAGGTACTCTTTTTCAACTTCATTTTTCATAAAAATAGTCTGGTAATAGCTCCTGTTCGCACAATCAAACCGGAGCGGTTACCAGACTAGAATCAATCAGATAACCAACGGATTGAATGATGACCAGACATGACATATACATAGCTGATGACAGCGCAGACTACCGCTTTTTACTTCAGCAGGTATTCACGCGGTTTCTGCCTCAATACACAGTACGCTTTTTTAGCAGTGGCGACGACTTGTATACTCATAGCCTAACCACTACTGAAACGGTCGATCAGTCGGCCAGGTCCGGATCAGAGCCTAAATTGATTTTATTAGATCTGAACATGCCGGGAATGGGCGGTTATCAAACGTTATTGTTGCTTAAACAACACCCACAGTGGCAACATATTCCCGTTGTCATGATGTCGAACACCGGTTCTGTTGAGGAAGTGGAACAATGCCAGAAGGGGGGCGCTAACTCGTTTCTGAACAAGCCAAGTGATTTTCTTCAATTAAAACAGATGATAGAAACGCTCTGCCTGTATTGGCTGGTACTTAATAAACGACCCGCGGCCTATAATTAGCGGGCCAGCTTAATAAAACAGGCGCATAACGCATAACTACTTAACAATAAGCACTCTAATCTGTTACTATATAAACATAAAACGCTTTTTTTAGCTTCACTCGCCACTATTTGCACAGACTAAACTATCTAAAGATTTATACTACTTATTCCGTAGACATTGAGTAAATTAGTGCTTTGATTTTTATACAAAGACATGCTACTGGATAAAACTCATTACACCGTAAGGGCTAATTTTAAACGGGCCAAAATATTAGTAATTGAAGACAATGCTGATCATTGGCTACTGATTAAACGAGCTATGCAGGAGTGTCTACCAGAAGTGACTTCCGTTTGGGTGGCTACGGCCCATGAAGCTCTAGAGCTCCTAAATGAGTACAGTATTCAGGAATGGGAGATTCCTAAACTGATTCTTCTGGATTTATACCTGCCTAATCGGGTGGATGGTTGGGAACTGCTCCAGCAAATTAAAACCCTGCCATCACCTTGTAATCAGATTCCGGTTGTCATGCTAAGTTCATCTAATGACAGCACAGATATTGCGGGATCGTATCAACACGGCAGTTCTTCTTACTTGGTAAAGCCTGTAACGTTTGAAAAATGGATAGCTTATTTTCAGGAGTTGCGCACCTACTGGTGGGAAACGGTAACATTACCCCCTCTACAATTTTCCGTTTAGTCAACTAGCCAGTCGGGCCTCCAGTCTACCTTTGCTTGGCAATACGGCTGTCTGTAGCCAAAATTGGCAGACTCGCTCAATCGTTTGAGCAAAGGGCACATACCCATCCTGTAAGGAAATAACCGAATTGGCCTGGCGTTTATACCCATCTGTTACTAAGCTATCTACCGGCGAAACAAAGAGAACAATAGGCAATCGACGCAGACTTGGATGCTGTTTCAGGCGTTGCAACATATGCAGTCGATCCAAAGTGGTTGTGCGGGCATCCAACAGTAATAAGACCGGATATTCCTCCATAGGTACTTCACTAAACAAGTCGGGGATATGGTTTCCCTGGTGAGTGCTATGGAACTGATAGAGCGGCCATTTTTTCTCCATCATTTGAGCGACCAACAGAGCATTGGGTTCATCATCTGTCACGAGCAGGACAGATAACTCGGGCGCTTCTGCTAAGCTGGCAACCTGGTGAGGTTCAGCAGGAATATCCACCTGCGACCCGGCCCGCCTTGTAACGGGTGCCAGTCGATAAGCTAGTGCTTCGGCAACCAGACTCCATCGCCGACGGCTAACGGGAAATATTAAGTCGTTTTCTAATTGTATCTCACCAGCCATCTTCTGCCGGGCGGGCTGATGCAGGCTCCTGACATAAGTTGGATTAATTAAAACCGACTTATGAGTCCGAACAAATTGGGGCAGCAAGTCCTCTAAATAGCAGATAGGCTTGGCTATCAGCTTCTTTTCGCCACTCTGAAAATAAATCCAGCAATAGTTATTAGCCCCAATTAAGTGGGTAATAAATTCTGGATATTGGATAGCCGATTTTATAACGCTCATAATTGTAGACAACTAGTAGGAGATATTCTTGCTTCGGGCAAGATGTTTAGATTGACCTCACACATATGCAAAATCAATAAGTACTCAATATAGATAGGGCTTTTGTCAGCAGCCGTTACACGACTACTAATGATGCTTTATTAAGTATTGGTAAGGAATTTTTCTAAGCCCTAATCAGACTTAACCTATATATAGCCATTTAGATTTAATTATTGGACGATTTAATTGAAACCAACCTCTTTTAATAGAGTAAGACTCTCCCCGGTATGGGAAAGAGTCTTACTCTATTACCTGTTATCGGCACTTATTTACCTATCATAAGCTGTAGTTACTGGATTGAAGTTTGTCCAGCCCGAAGTCCAGTTATCCGTATTAAACGCGCCTTTGTAAGTTACTGAGGTGAAAAATGAATCGGCGACTTTGCCCCCCGTTACAGCACCCGTTAGCAAAGGAGAGCCCGTTTGTGGCAGGAAATTGGGAGCAGTAAGGCTGAAACTTGACCCATTGAGCAACAGAGTTGCCAGGTCTGTACTAGTAATAATCAGATTGTTACGCCCGTTTGCACTAAAATAAGCGGTAGCCTGATCGGCTGTAATTACACCGGCACCGACTACTGGTGTTGTTACGTTGGCCAGTACAATACCTTTTAGGTCCAGTGCACCACTCGTTATGTTTGCCAACGTGCCCGTTGTGGTCCCTTCTATATGCAGTCCTTCAGGATACCCGTAGAACAGAGAATTATAAACGCTGATAGCGGTGTTTCGGCGCAGAAAAATTCCGGCCTGATAAAGGCCCGTGGTAGGTACACTATTAAAGGCGAAGTTGCTGATATTGGCAAATATCGGCGCCGTTTGGGGAAGTCCATTTTGCTTGGCTAATGGGCTTCCGTCGGCATTCTCACCCGGATCGAAATTCTGAGATTCAATTCCGTTTGATCCTGTTGGATCACCCACTGCCGGATCGCGCAGAGCAACCCCAAACTGTACTTTACCCAGGAATCCCCAATCGGAACTCCAATCATCATCGAAGCTGCGGTAAGCGACCAGATTCTTTGCGTTTACGGTGCCGCCAAACCAGCCAAAAGCGTCGCCACTGCTGTACGATACCTGAACGTGATCAATTGTTGTGCTATAGCCCACCCCGATTAAGGTGAGTCCGCTTAATTTGTTAGTCGGTACGCTGGGCTGCGATGTACCGGCAAACTCAATTCGGACATATTGCAGGGTACCTGAATTATCATCGAATTCAGAATACGTTTCAACGGTACCACGAACACCTCCAGCATACGTTGTCGCGGCCGGCCGGTTTATGGCGGCTTTACCAATCAAAACGATACCTCCCCAATCGCCCGCAGCACGCTGTCCAACGGCTTTGGCCGACGTAAAGACAATTGGCTGAGCAGCTGTACCCTTCGCGGATATCTTGCCACGCCGTTCAACAATGAGTGTTCCTGACATGTTCGTACCCGCAGGATCGAGTTCAGGCCCTGCTCCTTTTATAACCGTTCCCGGCTCAATAGTCAGCGTATAATCGGCAGGAATATAGACCAGCCCCCGAATCAGGTAAATCGTATCTTTTTTCCAGTTCAGATTACCAAAAGTAGTCCCACGTACCTCTTTCACAGGTTTGAGCGATGGAACAGTTACGGTAAATGTGCCCGTACTCTGTGCCGTTTGCCCCCCGGCCGTTACCGCTATGGGGCCAGTTACTGCACCAGCCGGGACCACCACCACAATACGCGTCGGGGTAACCGATACAACAGTGGCGACAACGCCACCAATTGTAATCGTATTACTGGCAGGATCGGTATTGAAGTTGGTTCCGCTAATGGCAATCGTGCTGCCAACCGGAGCCGTAGCCGGATCAATACTCGTGATGCTAGTCGTTGGGGTTGGAGTCGGGATGGGCGTTGGATCGTCCGGGGTTTTTTTGCAGGCGATAATGATCGCTGATAGGCTCAACAGCAGAAGCAATGCAGTGAGCAGATGTTTAGTCGTTTTCATACGTTAGTTTATAGTTAACTGATGTTGATTTACCGTTGGTTTTGAATTGAATTCGCATTCCAGAATGCGATGACCTTTTATATCAACCGGAATGTCGCGAATGATGCGTACCTGGCCGTTCTCAATAAAACGCTCGATTTGATAAACAGCCTGTTCATCAACGACATAGAAGTGAGGAAACTGCGTTTGATTGAATTCCTGAGCCGTAAGAATACCATCTACGTGGTATTTTTCCCGAGTTGATTGAAGTGCTTTATACGCTACGGTTGCCTGTAGGATGTTGTTTTTTTTAACGGCCGATTCCCAATCCAGCACGTAGCGTACTTTAATTGTTTTGTCATGAAACCAGATGGGCAGAAAGTAATGAGCGGTTTCTACGAAGATGGGATACCGCTTATCCAGTTGTGGTATATAACTTAGTATGCCCCTCGGAAAAAGGGCAACCTTCTTGTTTTGATAGAAAAGAAATCCGCCTAGCAGTAGTATATACAAAGGCAATAACTTGATTATCAGTGACGGACTACCAATATTAACCTGCCAGCGTGGTTGGAAAAAGTAAAATGCATACATCAACTGATAAATTACCAGCAGGTGGTCGGGCCACAAATATCGGCTGATAAAGATTGGCGCGTAGCCTACGGAAACCAGCAGCGCAATACCAATAGTAGTTATGTAAAGAAATCCTGCCAGTAGATAAAACGTAAATGCCCGGTCGCCAACAATAGTGCGGAAACCATTTTTCAAACGCGGCAAGGCGATGTATAGCCATAACCCGACCACAGCTACGAATCGCAGAATTGACAGGAACGAAAACGCGGACTTATGTTCCAGCGCCGAGGATATAGTGGGAGCCAGTTCGCCTACGGTACTGAAAAAAGACATGAACGTGGGTTCTGGAATCCACGAATGCGGTTTGCCAGCATCGGTCTGGATAACGAAACTAGGATACCAGATTAATAACCAAGCCAGCGGCAGCAGCACATGAGCGGCCAATACGAACAGGTATCGCCGGTCTTTAGACCAGATTAACAGTACCGTAAAAAAAGCGCCCGATGTAGCTGCGAAGAACAGGCCAAAACTGTGAATAAACACAAGAAGCAGCCCCATCAGACAGAACAAAAGTAATGGTCCTACCCGATTTGGTGACGTGATAAGCCGGTGCAAAACCACGAAATACCCAAACGTAATTAGCAGAAAAAGCGAGTAGCCCCGTATCTGCGTCGAAAGTGTCAGGTTTAAATAGGTGAACGCTACAATGGCCGTGATCAGCACAAAGTTCGTAATGGCCGTACCAATGAATCTTGTTGTATACCTATAAAACAGCGCAAGTGTAGCCGCAAAGATGACTATTGAAACAGCTCGCAGAAACTGTGGACTCTGACTTATCGTATGACCAACAGCCCAGTATACATTTGGGAAAACAAATGGATTTTGATCCATACTGCTCACGAGCGCATTGTTCATGTGAGCGATTGATGGATCTGAAATGAATAGATAGCTGAGCACTTCATCCATCCATAACCATTGTTCTTTAAAAAACAACGAAGCGACAATGCTGATAGAAAAAGTAAGCAACAGGATAATACTTAGCCACCCGGTTTGTTGTTTTTGCTGTTCCATTTTGTGGTTGATTAACTTGTGGAAAGCTTATTTTTCAAACTTCGTTGGGTACTGGCTAATCTGAGCTTTTCACCACTTTCCGGATTGAGACGGCTCTTTCGATAGAGCTCAAGATATTGATCAGCCACACGCTGAATGGGGAACCTTGTTTTCACCACCCGAACCGCATTGGTCGATAGGCGTTCATAAAGTACCGGGTCAGACATTAGCTCATCTACTGCCCGAACAATATCGTCAACCTTTGTTACGTCTATCAGCAATCCCCCATCTTCAACCACCCAGGGAACAGCTCCGCTGTTTTTTCCGGCTACAACTGGCACGCCATAACTCATTGCTTCGGCCAGCACCATTCCGAATGACTCTTCCAGCGATGTGTGCAGAAGCAACGTACTTTGAGCTACTTTATCCAGAACCTCAGCGTAGGGAGTTGGTCCAAAAAGCACCACGTTTTGAATCTGATGCTGCTGGCAAAAAGCGGCTGCTTCAGCATCGGGCTCAAAAGCAGTTCCAAACGCCCATAGGACCGCTTTAGGATGTAATTGTTGAATGCCCTTAAAGGCCAAAAGTGCTTTTTTATTGTTCTTTCGATCATCCCAGCCGTTTACTACCATACTGATAACGGGTACATTTGCGATAGCCGATCCGTAATGTTTCGATGGCATTGGTACTGGATTTGGCACAACGGCCACTGGCGAAGCGGTCCACTTTTGCACCGACTCTGCCATGTAAGGCGACACCGCCGTGAAATGCCGTCCCCGACGAAAAACATACCGAGCCAGCAGCAAATGAAAAAAGCGATTCAGGGTGCGAACATAGTTGAAGATTATTTGCGCATTATCGTGTACCGTTATAAGCGCGTCCGGCGTGTAGGACAACGCAGCAGCGGCATACTCATATGTCCAGTGCGCGTGAACAACATCGGGTTTGTAGTGCTTTAGTACAGACAGAATTTGGCTTCGCTCGAAACGAAAAAAGTCGGCGGTTCGGCCGGGGCGCTTGCCGTTCGGGCGGAATGTATGTTTTCGCTTTGGTACAACAACGTACGTCAATAGCTGATTTTGGTAGATAAAAGGTGGTTCATCATCCGCCAGTTGATCATCCATTGTAATGGCCAGGATTTTATAACCCCGGCCCAGATATTCCTTAATGAGATTACTAATCAGCGGAGCACCTGACTGACCTTTCGGGTACAAACCAAGTTGCTGTCTCTCGGTTTCGGTCAGCAAATCGTTCGTTGCAATTGAGCCTAAAATGCTGATATACATCTCTATAATATTTTTAAATCAATCTATCAATCAGTGACTTGAGTAACGGGAAAGGCTAAGTTGGCGCTCTTTTTGATCAATGAATGGTAATATTTATGAGCGATGTGACTAACCTTTAATTCCCATTTCTGCTGCTGAGCAAATTGAAAGGCATTCAGCCCCATGTCAATCCGTTCAGCTTCATTGAAGTACATCCATCCTATAGCTTTCGCTAAATCGGACGTAACCGTTTCCGGATCAGTAACGGGCACTCGTATTCCGGTCGAGTCATTCACTAGCTCAGCCTGTCCATGTAAATTCAGGGTAACTACTGGCAGTGAATAGGCCATTGCTTCCATCAATTGAGCAGGTCCGGTGTCGCGCAGACTGGTAAAAAGAAAAACATCTGCCTTTCTGTAATAGTCTTTTACCTGTTCGTAGTTGACTTTGCCCACCCAGGTAACCCGATCCTCCAATTTATATTTAGCAATGTATTCAGGTACGTATTGACCCATTTCGCCATCACCAACAATGGTTAAATGAATGGGCAATTTTTCATCTACTTTGCTAAAACCGTGCAGAGAAAGCTCAAGCGCTTTACGCGGCATCAGGCGCCCAACCCAAACCAATTCCAGCGAGTTATGCGAAGGCCGATAAATAGGTTCTGATGGAATAAAGCTCTGTCCAACACCACCAAATTCTTTTTCAACGGCTTTCTCACGGCCCAAAGATTTAATCATCTGGCGGGTATCTTCATTCCAGGCAAGCACATAATCGGCATAGCGTACAGACTGGTAACATCCGGGATTGAAATGCAGTAAAAGGCTGCTTACCCAAGACCTCATTTTCTCTTTTATCCAGCCCCCTTTAAAATATTGGCGCATTGTTTCGGGCGCTTCCTGTCCACCTCCTACCGGGCCATATATGAAAGGAATTTTTAGTTTATAGAGAAAACTGCCTAGTTGAAGACTGGTGTAACTTACGTGATGTGCTAAATCGAAATGATGCTCTTTAGTCAGTTTTAACGCAACCTGTAGCGCGGCCCATTGCCAGTACAGATAGTGAAAATACATACCTACAAGCCCGAAGTAATAAGCTTTATCGACCCAACGAGGCACTACTACATAACTAAATGTTAAATGAGGATAGGAAGACTGCTGTAATTTTTTCTCGATTTGAGTCTTGCCAACGTCTCTGGTGAGACACCATACCTGATAACCCTGTTGACTAATTAAAGATGAATAAAACCAGCCATTGCCTTCTTCAGATCCTAGATCCGGAATACAGGCGTAAGCAGAGATTAATATTTTTTTCATAACGTGAGTAAGAATATTCGTTTGGCGGACGCCGGGCAAATCAGGTGCTGCTCATCAAACTTGGTCGCTTTTCAGTGCGCTTGGTCTTCAGGTAATCGGCAAGTAATAACGCATGGGCAACAATCGTAAGCGTAGGATTTGCGTGCCCACCCGTTGGAAATATGGATGAACCAGCAACATACAGGTTATCGACTCCGTATACTTTGGACCGTTTATCGACGACGCCCGTATATGGGTCATCTGACATTCGAGTCGTGCCAATGTGGTGTGATGCCGAATTGTAATTCCCGATCCGCTCCCGCAGGTATTGACGAAGTCCTTCTTCATCATAGCGGATTTCACCTACGTTCTTACTGATGAATTTTTCAACAAAAAGGGTATGTGTCTCTACGATAGACTCGATATCAGCGTCCAGAAAAACCAGCTTAACCTCTGCTCTGGGCATGCCAAATGCATCTTTCTGAGAATCGGATAAATAAATCCGGCTCTCCCGGTTTGGAGCCTGTTCGGCCTGAAAGTACAATCCCCAGTAGTCATTCCGTTTTGACGGGAGCAGGTATGGCAATCGCCGTTTCGCCATTCTTTTTAAGCTCAGTCTGATTAAGTCAGGGATCTCAAAAAAACCGTTTTTTGCAATATTGACAGCATGTTCTTTCAGCGAAGGCATGAGCTTCTTGGCCTGGCTTACAACCCGATTCAGTGACTTTTGGCCCAGTATGGAAAGCACGGATTTTGCAACGAATCGGGATGAAAACAGAACATCCCGGTGCCCATTTGTGGTGTTTGCGTGATACAGAAAAAAGATGTTGTTCAGTAATTTGTGTGCTTCCTGAACGGGTTCGGGAAACCACCAGCGCCTACGGCAGTATACACCACCGGTATCCCGTTCAAAATCAGCCATCAATTTCGTCTTATCCTGAACGTTCACCTCAGCATAGACACCGCTTAAGTGGACCATGTAATACCGGCCCACGTTGTCATGTTGATTGCCGATACCCGTAGGAAAGCGTTCGTTTGTAGAGACCAATAACAGGCGGGCATTCTCGATTCCACCGGCAGCCAGCACAAACTCATTCGCCTGAACGACTATACTGACACCGCCCATAGATACATCAACATGGCTGATTTTCTCTGTCTTCTCCTGTGTTTTCAGCGAGAGTACATGAGCATCCATCAAAACGGTGATATTGGTACTGTTCGCTAAAACAGCTTGGTATTCCTTACCAAAATGAACAGGCGGGCTCCATCGCTCCAGCGGATAAGAAATTAATTCATCAGAATCCAGTCCGTCTATTATTTCGCGTTTGCTGTTAGGAAATGCTTTTTGCGCATCGAATTCATAACGCCCGATCTGGCACAGGTCAGCGGCCTTGTGGTAATAAGGTAAAAGCTCTTCGTAAGTGATAGGCCAGCCGCTATCCGGCACCCAGGAGCGGGTCTTGAAATCAATGGGTTCAAAAGGCATACAGCGACCACCCCAAGCCGATGAAGTTCCGCCAAACTGGCGTCGACGGTTTTCTTCTAACGACTCGTGTGAACCAGCCGATGACACACTGCCCCGGTATAAATCCTGATTGGCAATGGTTTCTGTCCAGCTTCCGCCCGTCAGCATAATTACCTTGAGCGGTAACGAATTTAGGCTCAATGCCATCGAAATAGCCGCCGGGCCGCTGCCAATGATACAGAGGTCGGCGTCAAGCTTATGGCCTGGCTGAAACGTGTTTTTTGTAACGATCATGACAGGAGTTGATTAATTTGCGACAAGTATGGCGGCAGGCTGGATACATAGCGCAACGAGGCAATGTTGTGCTGCAAATGCGCCATATCGCTGGTGCCAAAGAGTACAGTATCTACTTTTCTCTCCGCCAATACTGAGGCAATCAGAAATTGCGGTAGTGATATATCCGCCAGTCCGTCCATTTGCCGGATTGTTTCTGCCTGTTTGGCAAACTTTTCCTGCAATGACTTATACGGTTTCAGCACCTGATTACCCACCACCGGAATACCATGCATTCGGCATAGTTCAAGAATGGGATAGGTATCGTTTGCCTGCCAAGCTGTTGATGTTTGCACAACCTGAACCTGCCCACTTCGAATCCCTTCTTCTACCACACGGTAGTCGTTGCTTGAAACGCCGGTATACCGGGCCAATCCTTGCTGCCTGATTTTGGCCAAACCATCCCATGAGTCGGCGTCGGCAATGTCCTCCCAAACAGGTTCGTGCAGTAGTAAAGCATCGGCTGCGTCGACTCTTAGCCGTTTATTACTTTTTTGAACACTATCAATCAGGTAGGCCGCCGTGTAGTTATTTCTTGCTCCTGCCCGCTGTTTTATCTTTTTGCCAATCTGGTTCAGGGGTGATAGCCAGCCGGGTGTGTGCACACAGGGAAGACCCGCTTTTGTCATGACAAAAAAAGGCAAACCTGTGGTTTTCAGACTTCTGGCGATTAGCCGTTCCGAATCTCCGGACCCATAAAAATCAGACGTATCAATCAAATTAACTCCTTGTTCGTTAGCCATTTCCAAGAAACTGGCAAAAAAATCAGGTGCTAAACGGCTTCCCAGCGATGCAGCCCGACTAGTTCCAATGCCCAATGGCGATAATTGATCTAGGGTAATCATGTTGAGAAGCGTTTATAATGAATGTATAAGTCAATGAGCTATGGATTACCCTCGCTTGAGAGCAGTCGAGTAAGTAGTCGTTTCTGATAATACGGCTGGATATATTTCGTCGATAAAGATTCTGATTTTAGTTTCCCAAACCTGCGATTGGGCAAATGCGTAACCTGCCTGACCCATTGCCAGCCGCTCGGTAGGATGCGCGTACATCCATTCGATAGCCCGTGCCAGATCCGACACTACTTGTTCTTCATTAATTACAGGCACACGCAATCCCGTTGTATCATCTATTAATTCGGCTTGCCCGTGCAAATCCAGCGTAACTACGGGTAGCGAATAAGCCATTGCCTCCAGTAACTGGTGAGGGCAGGAATCGCGAAGGCTGGTAAAGAAGAATACGTCCGATTGCTCGTAATATTCCTTCACCTCCTGATACGATACATGGCCAACCCAGTTTACTCGGTTGCTAACACCGTACCGGTCAATATACTGCGGCACCTGCTCAGCCATTTCTCCTTTGCCACCTACAATAGTTAGCTTGACGGAGATGTTCGGATCAACTTCACCTAATGCCTGAATCGTTAGTTCGAGAGCTTTTCGTGGCAGTAGCCGACCCGTCCACAGCAGTTTCAGCGTATTGTCGGGATAATGTTCAATTGGTTCTACTGGCAAAAACGACTGGCTTAACCCAGCATCCCAAATCCGGTCAATAGATAGTTTAGGTCGTAATTTTCGGGCTAGTGAATAGGTATCTAAATTTGTCACGACCAGCCGATTGGCCGTTGTTACCGATTTATAGTAGCCAGGATTGGTGTATTGCAGAATTGTACCGACCCAGTCGCGTAACCACTCCCGCGACCAGTATTTTCCAAAATAACGTTTCATGTTTTTAGGCGCGCGCTGGCCTCCGCCAACGGGTCCAAAAATGAATGGCTTACGGAGTTTATACATAAAACTTCCCAACTGAATGCTGCCATAGGTGACGTGATGCACCAAATCGAAGCCATGCACCTGATCCAGTTGCTTAGCCAATTTCAGGGCGCTCCATTGCCAGTACAGGTAATGGAAGTACATCCCGATCAGGTTGGAGTTACAAAACTTGTCTACCCAATTGGGCAGGATTACATAATGAACGATCAGATTCGGAAAGAAGCCATTACCCAGGATTTGATCAATGGCCGCTTTGCCATCCTTCTTTGTCAGGCAATGCACTTCCAGTTCATTCATGCTCAGTGTGGTAGCATATGTCCATCCTGTTCCTTCTTCAGAACCGTGATTAGGCAGGCAGGCATAGGCAGATAGAAGCACTTTTTTCATGGCATTATAGCGGTTTCATCAGTCTAACCTTGCGCAGTAGAAAGCCCGTGCAAATTCGAGCAACATCGAAGCAGAAATAAAGAATTTTGGTTTTAGAATGATCAATGGCAAAATGATAGCGAACCTTCAGATTCGTTGGCGATTTTATTGACGTGAAACCGTTGATAAAATCCTTCAAACTAATTTTTCGCTCAACCTGAATACCGGTCGCCTGAACGTATTCATACACGACACTGGGTACATTAACAATTAGCCGGTAGCCCGCTTTACGCGCCCGAACCGAAAACTCGATATCAGACATGTAATGGATGTATTTTTTTGAATCGAACAGACCTATTCGGTCAAAAACCTCCATTGGAATTAGCGTTCCCCGTCCCGGCAGAGAATGCGATTCAACGTATGATACGCGCGAGGCCAGTTCGCGGTAACTGCTGTGATAATCCTCCGACAAGTGTCGTCCGCCAGCGGTATATAGCTCAAAAGAAGCACCGGCATATTCCAGCTTCTCCGGATTATCGCTATCAACACTAACAGACCCAATCAGACACGGCTTGTGTTTTCGGTACGCATCCAGCATTGTTTGTAGATAATCCGGCGCAACGCGGGTATCGTCGTTGAGCGTTAATACAAAGTTTTCCTGCCGCTTATCCTGCGTTTTTTGTGCATAGCGAATACCCCAGTTCGTTGCTTCTGTCCACCATAAATTACCATCTCCTTTCAGAACTATGACGCTCGGAAATGCCTGGTTTATCATCATATCGGTGCCGTCGGTCGATCCGTCGTCAACAACTATAATTTGATAATTTTGATAGGTTTGAACCGACAGACAAATCAAACATTGCCGCGTGTATTCTAATCGGTTGTGAACAGGAATAACGATACTGATCATAGTGTTGTCTGGCTTTTGGCCAATTCGAGGGATTGTGGAGAAGATGAATCGTCAATGTCTACAGTCAGGTAATCGACTGCAAATTCGTTGGATGGCGGTTTCCGTCCGTAGTACATACCTAAGCCGACGAACCCCCAGTAATAGACTGGAATTTGATACGAAATGCCAAAAATGAGACCACTGGCAATGAAGCAAAACAAGACCGTTTGCTCCGTTGTGAAGGTCTTATTTCGGCTATACATGGTAATCAGCGTACCGAGGATGAGCACCAAATTGACTGCAAGTCCAAAGGCTCCGTAATTGTAGAGCATGTCGATGTACTGGGAGTGAATGATGGTTCCCTTCTCAGGAAAATCTTCATTTTCCATAATTTCACCCCGGTCGTAGCCGTCATAGCGCCAGCCAAACAAGGGCCGTTCGGGAATCTGGCTTAAATAATAAGTGGATTGTTCAACGCGCCAACTGCCCGTATTATCTTCTTTTGGATCGAGAATACCACTTATGTTTTCAATGAAGGAATCTACCTTATTGGCCGGCAATAAACGGGTTAATGGAGCGATCAGAATTAGAACAACAATCGACACAAGCAGCGTACGGCCAATGGGCAGACCATTCGAGGGCAATTTGCCAACCACAAATAAGCCAACCACAAACGCAATAGATATGACAACAGTCGAGATTACAGAACGGTGTAAAAGAAAAACAATAAAAGCGAAGGCAAAAAAGGTTAGGAATAGATACAGTAGCTTGTGCTCTTTCATGTAAAGCACCAAATAATAAAGGCACGGGATAACTAAATAAAGCGCTTCGAAGGCTGACGTCGTGCGACTTTCGGACGTTACATTGTACTCAAAAATCTGGCCCAGCAGGATTTGATTAATGAAGAAAAATCCGAAAATCAGGTAAACGACATACTCAAATTTCAACGGTTCTGCTTTGCCCATTACATAATAAGCGCTAAGCGCTAAACCGCAGTAAGCAAAGCGTTTAATGACAAAATAGGAGTATACAAACTGGCCGTAGTTGTACTTCGACTCTAGTACCAGCAGGATAAGGCTGAGCACCATTGCCCAGGCAATAACTTTATAAAGACCAGGATAGCTGAAATAACACAGCACCAGTGCCGGAATGCCGACAAGGGCCGTGAGATTAACAACCGTACTGAGTAACGGACTACCCTGATTACCTCCATAGACCAGCGCACTCACGCCAAACAGGAGCACAAACAGCAGAAGTCGGTAAATCCAGGTTATCATATAACACGTTCTGTTAATACAGACAGCTCAGGTAACTACCTGACCGTCAATAAAATTTATCTTGAAATCGAATTATACCTCGTCGAAATCATACACTAACAAGAGCCTCATGCGTGACATTCGTTTCTTGCCGATTGATTACATCCTGATAAAAGGCAAGGTGCTTATCAATCATGATATCCAGCCTGAACCGGTCACGAGCGTATTCCATCTGTCGCTTTGCTAAGCGGTTTCTGTTCTCAGAAAGTTGATAGTAAAGAATTACATCGGCCATTTCTGACGCAGTCGTTTCTTTTGACAGAAGACCAGGTTTATCCCGATCAAACTGCTCGGGAATACCACCCGTTGCCAGGGCTAGTACCGGCGTTCCGGTAGCAATAGCCTCGGTAATACTATATCCCCAAGCTTCATTAACAGCCGTATGAACATACAGTGAAGCTCGTTGCAAGAAGTCAGGCACATTATCCTGATAGCCAAGAAAAGAAACGTAGCCTTCAAGGTTTTTCTCTTTAATGACCGCTTCCCATTCCCTACGTTTTGGCCCTTCACCTAACAGCCAAACCTGAAAATTTTTAAATCCCCTATTCCGTAATTCAGCCGCAGCATCGATCAACATCCGTTGATTTTTACGCTCCTCAACAGTGCCGATATTTATAATGACAAAAGGACCAATAGCTGGTCGGACAGTTGTTTCTGGAAATTCCACACCATTGTGAATAACCGTACAAACGGCCTGTTCGGGGCGCAGAAAAGCAGCACTCCGTTTGGTGTAATCCGAAACAGTGATGAATGCATCGGATTGACGAAAAAGGAATCGATACCATTTTGTCAGGAACCGATCGGTTAAAGCAGCTAGTTTATATTTATCTCTATATTCTGTCAGCGGATCATCGTTAAAGTGGCAAGTCACAACAACCCGAACTTTTCGGGATAGTGCAAGCGCAGCCGCTGCCCCCGACGTTGCATCCTGAGCATGAACCAGATCGACCGATTGGGCACCTCTTCGGCGAACAGATATCCATATGCTGACAAAATTTTCAAATTCCAGATAAAGCACTCTGCCATTTGGTCCCAGCAAAGCCCCAACCCGACGAAACGCACCTAAAATTTTCTTTGCCAGATAAGGTGTATCAGCCGGGGTTATGACCTGTATGGACTCAACCCGATTTTCCATTTGCGTCAACAAGCGGTTATAGTGCGCCGTAACGCCCGTTTTGGATGATTGAGTAGCAGATGAAACAAGCAATATTCTCATACGGAACAAGTCTATTTTAGTAGCAAATCACCTTACTTGTGGAATAACCGGTACAGTTTCAAGGTCAGAATACTACCAGGTTGCTTGCGGAAATTATTGAATAAGCTATCGAGAGCCGCTTCACTGTAAAGCAGGAAATTGTACCGCCGATTACTGTGACTGCTTACTATTTGTTGCATCGTGGTTCGGATCGACCAGCGCATGAAAACGAAAACGCCATATTTATCACCGTGAATATTCTGGAATACCCGCCGTTGATTCCGTACGGCATAATACTGTTTCCACGCCCCCGGCCAGGGAATACCGTCCCGATCGAAGGAAGGTGGGTGATAAAAAATAGAACGAGGTACCGTTACCACGGGATAACCCATTTTCTGGACACGGGTCATATATTCTACTTCGTCACCCCAGATAAACAATTTCTTATCGGGCAGACCAACGTTTTTAACAACTTCGGCGCTGATTAGCGTCCCATTGAAAAAGAAGGCGACTCCATAAACCAGATCAAAGGGCGACATGTCGGCCACTTTACGGTAACTCCGGTTGGGTCTATCTACGTAAAATGCCAGTTCACTATGGTCTTTATTACTGACAGAAACGCTATTCTTAATACAGGGGCCAATATTAGGAGCTGTCATTAAGGTATCGAGCGCATCGGGAGCGGCCAAACAGTCGTCATCCATACACCACAGCCAGTCGAATCCCGCTTTGTAAGCGGTATCAATACCCGTTGCAAAACCGCCCGCGCCACCCAAATTGGTCTGCGTAACAATCCTGAGTTCAGTCTGATTCGCCAGCCATTCGGCCGTGCCATCAGTACTGCCATTGTTAATGACAATGATAGCGTCGAGCGGGCGTGTCTGCTGATGCAGGCTGGCAATACATTCTTTCAGGTCGGCAAGCCTATTGTAGGTTACAACCACGGCGGCTACTGTTGCCATACTCAGTTCGTTTGTTTAAATAGTGTGGATACTCTGGCTTTCGTAAACTGAACAGCCTCGCGTAAATAGGCAGGCTGAATAATCTGTATACCCTTATTACGCAGGTAGATATACATTGACAGGGCTATGTATGCCTCTGCTGCTACCCAGGCATAAGCAGCTCCGATATAACCCATTTTCTGGATGAGAAAGCTGTTGAGGACTAGTCCAACTACGGAGCCGATGGCGGTGATGCGAAAGAAGGCTTTGTCCATCCGCAGGTTTAGCATGGTATGTAAACCCAGCAGATTACTAATGCCAATCAAAATGGGCAACAGCGATACAATGCGCAAAACCGGAATAGCATCCTGAAACTTAGCGCCATAGAATAAGTTGATAAATACAGGAGCTACCAGCCATAACGTTAGCGACACTAGGATCATAAAGACCATGAGCGGGAAAAAAGTCGTACGAACTACGCGTAGCCCATCCTCCCGGCTACTTCCAAAAGCACTGGCGACAATAGGGAAAAAAGCCTGATTCAGACCCAGCGTAACAAATGACCGAGCGATACTCTCAAGCCGCGTACCGGCCGAAAAAATGCCCACATTATACGGAGTGCTTAATAAGCCCAGCAAAAAAACGGTTGATCCTGCATAGAGCGTGATCATGACACCCGAGAAAAATAGCGTACTATCGTCCCGAAAACGCTTCCTTAATTGTCCAATTGTTGGCCAGGTAAACGTTAAGTGAAACCGTTTTAGCGCTACGCTAAAAGCAATTACACTGACAACTATCTGGGCTACACTAATTGACAGGTTTTGATAGTAATAATCTTCTGGTTGCTTGATGAGCAAGAATACAGACAAGGTAAATAACACCTTGAGTACCAGATTAAATACGGCTACCCGGCCTAAATCTTCCATAGCCTGATAGATCCAGACGGGAAACAAAACAACGCCAATGCAACTAACGTAAGTGCAGGTATGAAGCAGGATATGCGACCGAAAATCGGGGGTGAACCAGGTTACGCCCATGAAAATTAAGGTCGACAAAATCCAGAGTAGCGCTTTGCCGGCAATAACCTCGCTAAACGTTCGGTTAACGAGTTCTTTGTTTGTCCGGTTGGCTGCAATCGTACGAACAGCGGCCATATCGAACCCGTAATTAATTAACAGCGTGAAGTAAGCAACGTAAGCTTGCGAAAAATTAATAAGCCCCAATCGCTCCGGTCCAATAATGCGAACCACATAAGGTACAGTAAGTAGTGGCAGGAGCATATTTGCCACATGGACACTAAATAGCGACGCAACATTAATGGCGAAGCGTTTTAGAACAGACCTTGATAACACCCTGGGCAGCCGCGTTCCAGCTCCTGTAACAACCGTTTCTACAGTTGATGCAGGATTGCCAGTCGACTCCACTATAGGCGATTCTATGATGGCCGTGTCCATAACTTCTGCCTGTTTACTTACCATACTTCACTTATCTACTAAAAGCTCAATTTGTGGCAACGCCAAAATAAACATACTCCAGGGGCTCATCGCCGGTAGCTTCCAATCGGTGTGGAACACCAGCCGGAATCCGAACAAAAACACCGTATTGTAAAGGAATCTGCTGATCGGCGACAACGTAAATTCCGTCACCTTTCAGAAAGAAAAAGCATTCCTCCATAGTGGGATGGCTATGCATTTCGCAGTAATCCGCTTTAGAAAACGTGCCGTACGCCACCTGCGTTACATTGGTTGGTGTATCGCTGTTTCGGAGAAATACCTGCTTGGCACCCTGAGCATGAGCTGTAAGCTCGCGCTCAAGGTGTGTAAGGGAGGCCGTAATCCGTTCCATTAAGCATCTACAGGTTCTAATTCTTTTTTCTGAATTTGCTCCGAAATCCAGTCGAAAGTTTTTTCAACGCCTTTGCGTAATGGTGTCGAAGGAGCCCAGCCTAATTTTTCCTGAATCAGGTGGTTGTCGGAGTTACGACCCCGTACGCCCAATGGACCAGGAATGTTATTTATCGTTAAGTTTTTGCCCGAAATATCGATGACCATTTTTGCAAAGTCATTGAGTGAAATCATCTCTTCTGACCCAAGATTGACTGGTCCCGAAAAATCAGAATTCATTAATCGACGGATTCCTTCCACACATTCATCCACAATCAGGAATGAACGGGTTTGCTGACCATCGCCCCATATTTCGATAGAGCCACCATCTTCTGCCATTGCCACTTTGCGACAAACAGCAGCGGGCGCTTTTTCGCGACCACCATCCCAGGTTCCTTGTGGGCCAAAAATGTTGTGGAAACGAGCGATACGGGCTTCGATGCCATAGTTTTTCTGGTAAGCCAGGAACAACCGCTCCGAGAAGAGTTTTTCCCATCCGTATTCGCTGTCTGGATTGGCCGGATAAGCCGACTCTTCCGAACATTTCGGGTTGTTGGGGTCCATCTGGTTGTGTTCCGGATACATACAAGCCGACGACGAATAGAAGATTCGCCGAACGCCTTGGTTCTTGGCAGCTTCAAGGATATTAAGGTTGCAAAGTACCGAGTTATGCATGATATCAGCATCATGTGTTCCCGTAAATACGAACCCCGCGCCCCCCATGTCGGCGGCCAATTGATAGATTTCGTCGAGGTCATCCGTAACAACGTAGTTAGCTACGCTGGGATCTCTTAAATCACCGATGATGAACTCGTCGGCATTGCTATTGCCGTATTCATTTTCTTTTATATCGACTCCACGAACCCAATATCCTTCAGATTTGAGTCG
Source organism: Spirosoma sp. (assembly GCA_964263725.1). Lineage (GTDB taxonomy): Bacteria > Bacteroidota > Bacteroidia > Cytophagales > Spirosomataceae > Spirosoma. The sequence goes on along the minus strand of CAXVWN010000169.1, from coordinate 8,549 downwards.
GTTAACAAGGTGACCACCAATAAAGCCACCGGCACCGCAAACGAGCGCTTTTTTCATAGTTGTGTAATTATTTAGCAGGTGATAAAAACTCTTTCAGATTGAGAAAAATAAATAAAGGGACAACTTCTAAATAGCGCCGATACAGCCGTTTAGGCTCCGCCATGAGTCGAAAAAACCATTCTAAAGAAAGCTTCTGCATCCAGCCCGGTGCTTGAGAAACCCGGTCGGTATGAAAGTCGAATGCAGCCCCAACCGTAACAATGAAATGGACGTTGGTCCACTGCGAGAGCCGCCGGGCAAACCGTTCTTGTTTGGGAGTGCTTAGGCCAATCCAGACAACATTGGCCCCGGATTGGTTAATTGTTTCGGCCAATTCCCGAAACTCATCGTCAGCCATTTCCCGGAAGGGTGGGCAAAACGTGCCTACTACCTGGTAATTGTTAAACTTCTGGGCAACCGCTTCGGTAAGTTGGTCGGCAACACCCTCCTGTCCTCCGCAGAAGAAGTGCTTGATATCGGTATTGGCACTTTGCTCAAAAACGTATTTAAAAAAATCAGGGCCATAGCAGCGAGTCATGCGTTTGGCTCCTTTTAATTTTCCGACCCAGACACCGGGCATTCCATCCGGCAGATTCCAGTAAAAGGAGTCTAAAACATTTTTAAAGTCTGGCTCCTTAAACGCTGTCACCAAGCCATGAGCACCCGTTGCACTGATACACTTATTACCGCGAGGCCATATCGGATCGCACCGCCAGAGAAGCCCATTCACAGCAGCATCAAGACCAGCGTCATAAAGGTTGACTTGTAATACTTTTGTCATCTTATTTACGAGTTGAGTTGAACTAGCCCTTACCAGGCATTTTTGTTTCCGCCAATGGCGGCCTGAACCGTCCATATGCAGATTTTCGCATCCAGGCTAATTGACTGCCGACGGATGTATAAATGGTCGTACCGTACACGAATTCTCATTTTATACAGTTCGTCCGTTTCGCCCCGTGCACCCCTGGCCTGAGCAAGACCTGTAATGCCGGGTCGAACACTGTAGCGTTCTTTGTAGCCGGGTAGCGTATGCCAATGCTTAGCGTCTAGTGGAATTGGATGTGGTCGTGGCCCAACTACACTCATATGTCCCGCCAATACATTCAGAAACTGGGGCATTTCGTCAAGATTTGTCTTGCGTAGAAACCGCCCAAGTCGGGTAATACGAAGATCATTACGAGTTGCCTGCCGAAATTGGGCATCCCGTTCGTAGGTCATTGTTCGAAATTTCAGGCAGGGAAATACCCGTCCGTTACGTCCTGTTCGAGATTGAACAAACAGGGCTGGGCCTGGCGAGGTCAGCTTGATCAATAGAATTAGTATAGGTATAAGCCAAATGAGAATACCTCCTATTACTAAACTGGCTATTAAAATATCAAATCCTCGCTTTTTGATATCGTTAAAAACATGCTTCGCGGTGTGAGGCCTTGCCTCGCCATCGTAGCTTAAATACAGATGAAAAGTTTTTCCGTTGGAGGACGCCTGCATAAGAATGACTATTTACAGGTATGGATAATTGAGTTATTCAGCATTTGCAGCAAAACTGTCTGCATTGCTTCACTAATTTTATTTGTACGAATAGCTGTTTTTGTACCGATTATTGAAATGATATGCATCACCACCTCCTACAGCGTTTAGAATGACACTCATATTCTGAAAGCGCTGTTCGCGGTATAGTCTGTCCAGTATTTTGAGACTGTGCCTTGGTGTTACTCCGTGACGAATGACAAACAGAGTCGAATCAGCGTAAGGGGCAATTGCCTGAGCATCAGTAACGATACCAATTGGTGGCGCGTCAATAATGACATATCTAAAGCGTTCCCGCAGTTCGCCGATCAATTGTTTCACGTTTGGTCCGCTCAACAGTTCAGACGGATCTGGTGGCAACGGGCCGCTCGGAATGATAAAGTAATTAGGATAGCCGGGAACAGGTTTCAGGATATCGGCCAGTGTGGCCTCCCCATTCAGATAGTTGCTAATGCCAACCGTGTTGTCAATGTTGAACAGCTGATGCAAACGTGGTAGCCGCATATCCATTTCCAAAATCACCGTTGGCTGCTTTAACAGCGCCATACTGGCGCCCAGATTCAGCGATATAAATGATTTCCCTTCTCCACTAATGCTGGATGTAAACAGAATTACCTGACTGCCATCGGCATCACCAGTTCCCAGATAGAGATTAGTACGGATGGTCCGAATCTGTTCGGCAATTACGGAACGATTGTTAGGCGCTACGATCAGCACATCCCGGTGCCGCTTGTTCATTATCTCACCCAGAATAGGAACCTGTGTAGCATCTTCTATGTCGGCACGGCGCGTTACCTTGGTATTCAGCGCGCCTTTGCCAGCAACAGCAGCCGTTGGCAACAACAAACCCACTAAGGCGAAGAGTGCATAGATGACAATGCCTACGGGTTTAATGGGTCCCAGACTACTTTTAGCCGCATCAATAGTTCGGTTATCAGAAATGGCAGCGGCAAACGTAACAGCCATCTCTTCGCGTTTCTGGAGCAAATACGTGTACAGGTTATTTTTAATGGTCTGCTCGCGCGTAATGTTCAGCAAAGCCCGTTCCTGCTGTGGAACCGTGCGAATTGCCTCTTCCATCTTAGCGTTTGTTGCGACATACTGTTCTTTCGAACTAGTGAGCATGGACTTCATCGTCCGAATATTCTGGTCGATGTTATTTTTTGTGTTTTTTATCTGATTGTCGAGCGACTGGAGTTTAGGGTTTTCATCGCCACTGGTTTGTTTCAGTTCGTCATGTTGTAATTCCAGTTGCGACAACTTATCAATTTGACCTAGCAGAACCGGGTCGTTTAGCCCTACTGTAGCGGGTGTACTCCCCCGTTTATCCGATTGCGTGCTGATGAAACTTTGTAAATCGTTGAGAACAGCCAGCTGAATATTTACCTGATTGAGCTGTACGTCATTCTGTTGCGTTGTTTGCATAAGCGATTGCGCCTGTGCACTAAGATCAGTAATGCCTAACGTAGATTTGTATGTTTCGACATTCTTTTCGACAGAAGCTAGCTCGCCAGAGACCATACGAAGCCGATTCTCAACGAAGCGAAGCGTGTTGGCGGCTACTTTATTTTTATCGACGATGGCCGCCTGATTGTACTCGTTAATCAAACTGTTTAGAATCGCTTCTCCTTTCTGTGGAACGGCATCCTCGAGCGTGAGATGAATAACGGTTGATGTTTTGCTGGTTGGTTCGGCTTTCAAATTATCCAGATACATACCAACGGCAGCTCCTTTCGGCATAACCTGAACCAGCAGCGGCTCGGTTTTATTACCGACTGCCTGGCGAGTCATTATACGCAGCTGGCCATAAGGCGTTTGAATACGCTGATTTAGTGGATACGTTTGATTGTCGATCTGCACTGATTCTCCATTAATGAAGGAGAGCGCCAAAGGCTTTTTATATAATGCGGGGTTAGCCTGTTCAACAAGCAGCCAAACGGGCGATTCAGTGTAGATTTCCCGCTTGCCAAATGACGTTTTATGATAGAACCGGGTGTCTAAATGAAGGCTTTCAACAACCCGTTCCATTAATGTGGCGGAATGCAGCACTTCTAATTCATTTTCAACGACCTTTTTAGGCGAATACACCTCTAATTCTTTTAGAGGATTAGTCTGCGCATTGCCCCTCTTCTCGTCCTGAAGTAATAAACTGGCCTGAATTCGATAAATAGGCTGTTTGTACAGTAAGTAAACGTAAGCCCCAGCCAGTGACAGACCCAGGGACAATACAAACAGGGGCCAATAACGAAGATAAGCTGATAGGTGATTCCGTACGGCTGAATTGTCGGAGTCAACTACCTGATAGGGCACGTAAGAGTGATTCTGTTTTGCATTCATATTAATAAAGTAATTACGTCGAGAGTTACTTTTAATTCCGAGTCGCGATGATGGCGATAAGCGATAAAATTCCGACTACAATAGGGGCCAGAATATAAGCCCTGTCTACGCTGGTTACGCGAACCTTGCCAGGCTCCACATAAACGATATCGTTCGGGTGAAGTGAATAATAGGGCGACTTGAAAGCATCGCGCCGGGTAAGGTCAAGCCGGGCAAAAACACGTTGGTTTCCTTCTTCCCGAATAATTAGCACATTGTCACGCCGACCGTAAATTGTCAGATCACCAGCGAGACCCAAGGCCTCTGGCAGTGTTACCTGCTCATTTGGAATAGTAAAAAGAGCGGGTCGGGCCACTTCGCCCAGCACCGAAATTCTAAAGTTTAGATTACGTACACTGACGGTTGGCTCTTTCAAATAATTTTTGAGTTTGCTTCCTATAAGCTCGCTCGCTTTTGCTTTCGTCAGATCCACTACAGATAGTTGACCTACAAGCGGCAATTTGATCGTGCCATCAGTATCTACCAGATAGCCACTTGTTCGTATTAGAGGGTTAGTAGGGGTTGATGTTGGATTACCATCTGCTACGGCGGTTGGATTAAAGTACGCTGATGCTTCTGCATTAAGGCTACTCACCTGAATCGAAAGCACGTCTCCTTTTCGGATAGTTGGAACAAACGGTTCCGGTATAACTACGGTGTCTTCACGACTCGTTACTCCCTGAAAATAAACCAGTTTTTTAGCTGATGTACACCCTTCAAGCGCAGAAAACCAAAGAATAATGGCGGCAAAACTGATTAAAGTATGAATGTGTTTTTTTGTATTTTTCCTTGTCACTATATTCAATTATTAACTTAACGATGGATACTAGTAGAATTTTTCTGGTTTAGGAGTTTATAAGCCTTTAAGAGTAATGCCGTTATACCACTTCTATTCTTGACTCGCTTCTATCTACTCTAAATCTACTAATGGAGTTTCATAAATAGTGAATTAAGAAGATACCAGCTTTTCATTTTCATTAAATCCTAAATTACCATATAAGCCAATTTTTCATAATTTCGTGGTAATAAGTTTATTATATTTAAAATATATTAATATCACTATACTAATAATAGCACACAAAATGTGAAGAATCATAGGAATGCCCTTTTAGAAATTAACTATGCACTGTAGTCGCAAAATGATCAAGTGGTATGGCTACAAGTCAGTGAGTCATTGCTAGGTTATGGGTTTATCAAGATGCAAAAACGCCGGTAAGCAGTTGCTTACCGGCGTTTTTGCATCTTGATAAACTGTATTGGTTTACAGAGATTATATTATCTATCTGTATTCACTAATTAGGGTATTGGATTACCAGATTCGTCATAATTCATGGAAGCCTGACAACTACCGCCTAGTATCGCGTCATATGGTTTACCGCCAGTGCCCTTAATTAGTTTATTATTCTTGAGGATATTATTTGTGGCTTCACTACCGTATGCCATGAATGTAGCCTGATTTTCGGAACTGGCCTTATTTGAAATTGTATTCCCCGTAAATGTATTGTTGGGTGAATTGTCGCAAATTATTGCTTTGTTTGACGAGCTCTGAATGATATTCTCAGTGAAGTTTCCTCCGGCCGTTGAATGGGCTAACTCCAGCATCCCCGACATTTGAAAATTGTTCTTGCTGAATGCAATAGTGCCTCCGTTAAAGATTTGCACACCACCCTGGCATAATCCTACGGTTGAGTTACCCGTAACGATCATACCACCAACGATAGAGCCATTGCCGTCTCCGTCGTTGGAGCCTTCGAGGAATTTGTCAAATATGCCCTCAAATTTGTTGTTCGTAATCGTAACGTTCTGAGCAGCACCAGCTATTTCGATACCAAACAGACTACAGTTTTTTATATAATTATTATCTATGGTAAGGTTGGCTAGCGGACCCGATAAGGAGAGTCCAAAGTGGCAATCATGAAAGGTGTTGCCGGTAACTGTAATATTCTTGCCTGAGTATATATTATAATTATCATGATTAAATAACTCGCAGGCCATACGTCTTGCCTGAATAGAATTGTTACGCACAACAATATCTGCTGCCGTCTTTCCGGCCTGAATTTTTAGGGTAAACCAGTTTGTACTGTCTTTCGCAGCAACATCGGTACTATTGCAATTCTGAACAGTTAAGTCTGTAACAGAAGGACCATCAATATATAAAATTGCCCCATACGTACTTGTTTGCCTGGACGTTAGATTCCAGGAAAGACCATCAATCAAAATATGATCTAAGTGAGTATTCGGGTTATCGGGATTGACAAGCGATATATATGAGTTTGGTAAAGTAATGAGCACTTTACCCGCATTGGCGTGAAGGGTCAGATTACTTTTCAAATGAACCGCCGTTAACTGCGTATAATCGCCGTCGGGAATAAATATATCGTTGGTAGCAAGGATAGCCGCTTCCAAAGCAGGACCAATATCAGCATCTGAGGTTTTCACGCCAAACCAGCTTAGGCTAGCGGGTCCTGTAAACTCTCGCTCGTACCGGTGGCCCTTAACGGTGACCAACGTAATACCCGTATTATCGGCACTGCTGAGATCGGATTCGTTCAACTTAAAAACGCCTTCACTTCCAACATCTGTAATCCGAACACTACTGGGAATTGAGCTTTCGGCTAGGGCTCGTAACCGGCTAATACTCAGGGTGTCCTGTCGTTGCACGACACTGTCAGGTTCCGGGTCTTTCGGCTTACAGTGAGCCAGTCCGGCAAGTGCAATAACAAGCGCACTTAACTGGAGCATAATTGAATGCTTCATACAATAAGAAAGTAATAAGTGACTTGAAGCCAGTCAACTAAGTGTGTGTCTGACAAACCGGGGTTAGAAAAGGCGATTAACGCATTCCGGCCAACGTTTTCAAACGGTTATACATCCGAGTCGGGACGCTATACCGTTCTAATGTCTGCTGGTGGTAGTAAGGGGTAGGACGAGTAACAAAAGGGAGGTCAAACACTCGCTGACTACCATCATCCAGCTGCGTTTTATATCTATTATAAATGTCGGTATGCGTTGCTTCTTTGCCGAACCCAATATTTTCCACTTTCGACACAGTCGGGTAAACGGTTACTCCATCCACTTTGAAACGATTATAGCAGAATCGAATATCCCACGCATCGGCCCGCCCTTCCATCTGGTCGCGCAGCATTTTAGGCAGATCAGAACCGCCCCGCATAAATTCTTTTTGTTGCCACTTGTCTTTTTCAAAATCCGGGTAGTCGGTCATATCCCAATCAACGGATTGCCAGCGATCTGACCAGGTGGCCCAGCCCCAGGGGCTATGTCGTGGGATACAATAAGCATCGGCCATGTAATTGGCGGGGCGTTGAAACGGCAATGTGTATCCAGCAACAGAATAGACGCGTTGGTTATCAGCGTACTGCTCCAGGCACTGGTTCATAAAATCCAGAAAATTTGGTGTCGTTACTATATCATCTTCAACAACTATAGCCGATGGATGCTTGGCAAGAACTTGGGATATACCTCGAATGATTGAATCAGCACAGCCAATATTAGTTTCTGCATAATCCCTATAAATCGTACGAAACCCAGAAACACCATCCAGCAGTTTATGAACCTGTGCAACTTTACCAGCATCTTCGGCTCGTTTAGGCGCATCAACAAAAATGTATAGGTCGCTCTTGGAAGCTAAATGATTTGCCTGAAGGGCTTTAATAGTTGCCTTGAGTTCGACAGGGCGTTTATAGGCAAATAAAATTATGGGTGCGTTCATGACTAAAACGTTTGAGTAAAAGGTGATCCAATTATTGATTTCGTATGTGTACCAGGGTCAAATAGCAGGTCTAACTTGTCTGTGGCCAATATGGTCAGGGGAACAAACAGGCGATTTGCTTGTATAGCCGTGTATCTGGGAAAAGTACACGGGTAATGTGTACATAAGACTTTAACTATTGGCTGATGTATGGCTGCATTGTATTCAGCAAACCGTAAGAGTTGTAGTACTTTATCTATTTTGTTAGAAGCAAACAGAAATAAAGGGTTGATAAGGGTTGTACATTTCTCCTTACTATCTACCTGGGTATCTACTATAAAATTAGAGGGGGAGTTTCCCCAGAACAAAAAGCAGGGGCCTAATTATCTTATCGAATATTATACTAATAGGCAATTTATATTTATTCAAGAGCCAGTTAGATAGAAATTTAATTTACTATAATGAAGAAATGAATATTTAATATTATATCATTTTTACGGAGAATATGATTTTTATTAGCTATACCTAATCAGAAATTAACTATTTTTTCTTTAAAACAAGCCTATATATTTGGTGTTGAGTACGAGTCTAATAGCTATAGGATTTCATCCGAGTACCGTGCGATAGAACGACACTCGAATGAAATCCAAACTTACCACAGTAGGTAACGATAAAGAAGTTGGCTCAGACTATTTTCCTCACAATTCAACGTCAGATAATGAAAAAACAACTACAAATTGAACTAACTGTACTGTTAGTGTTCACTCGGCGTCAGAACTATTTTGTTTCAGGCACCCTCTTGTAATGGTTGGTATTTATTGGCTACCATCAATTGATTAGCTGTAAGTTCAAGCCGATTACGAGATACCGGTATAATACTGTTGTCTAGTAACTGGAT
>CAXVWN010000168.1:0-5602 GCA_964263725.1 Spirosoma sp. | reverse complement strand
GCTTAATTTTTTATCATTCCGACGAAGGAGGAATCTCAAACTTGACTGATTACGGAAATTTGAGATTCCTCCTTCGTCGGAATGATAAAAAATCAATTCAGCTTTAACAAAATTCGGAAAGTTTAAATATACAAATGAAGAAAGAAGTTAGTCAGCCGTATGTCATTAATTCAATTTCTGAATTACACCGTATATTAGAATTACCCAAGCCGGAGCATCCATTGGTAAGCGTAATTAATCTCGACGAAATAAAATGCTATTCTGACGAAAGCCTTCAACGTGTTCTTTATAATTTTTATTCGGTCTGTATCAAAAAGAACTTCAAAGGGAAAATGAAGTACGGGCAGAACTATTATGATTTTGATGAGGGGGTGATGACTTTTTTTTCACCCGGACAAGTGATATCAACGTCTATTACAGATGATATGGCGCTTTCTGGATGTTGGTTAGTGGTGCATCCTGATTTCATCCGCAATTATTCACTTGCTAAAAATATTAAAGACTACGGCTATTTTTCTTACGCCGTAAACGAAGCCTTGCACCTTTCAGAAAAGGAAGAAGCAATGGTTATGTCTATTATGAAAAATATTGAACAGGAATATCGTTCTATTATTGATAGCTATAGCCAGGACGTAGTTATTTCGCATATTGAGCTATTGCTTAACTATTCTAACCGGTTTTATAACAGGCAGTTTATTACCCGTAAGAATACTAATAACGATTTGTTAATTCATTTAGATGAACTGCTCTCCGATTATTTTAATGGTGCGAAAGTACAAGAAATTGGTCTTCCAACGGTTCACTATATTTCGGAGCAATTACATATTTCACCTAACTATTTAAGTGATATGCTGCGATCGCTAACAGGACAAAGCACACAACAGCATATACATAATAAATTGATTGAGAAAGCTAAAGAAATCTTAACGACAACGTCATTATCTGTTGCTGAAGTTGCCTATCAGCTCGGCTTTGAATATCCCCAATCATTTAGCAAATTATTTAAAGGTAAAACGAATAGTTCACCGCTTGAATTTAGACACTCGTTCAATTAATAGCTGGTTAAATGGACTTATTGACAATTAAGCAACTCGACGAATGGATGACGGCGAATTGCTATAATGATGGCTATGCAATAGGAAGTAGAATTATCCACGAAGGATATGGTTTAGCCACACTTGGGAGTGGATATACTTGGTATTATACTGAACGTGGGGAGCGCCGAAACGAAAACTATTTTCAAACAGAAGAGGAAGCCGTCGACTTTGCTTTCAAAACAATTACCGCCGATAAGTTTGCCAATAGACATATGATTGGCTTCATAAAAGACAAGGTGCTGGAATCGGAGTTATTGGTCGAACTTGACCGTAGACATATAACCTTCTGGAAGGACGAAATTCCGTATGGTGGATTGCACGATAAACGAACCAGAGTCTTTGTTTTCGGGTGTGATATACAAAACGTTCTGGATCTTCAGGAAAAGTATAGTATCCGACAATAATCACGGTTCGTCTTCCTCTTGTTGTAGCCTCTGCCTACGCGAAAATTTCTTGAAAACGAAACCTTTTTCGGTTAGTAGATCCCAGCGCTCGTTATTATTTAACGAAACATTAACCTCGATTTTATCTCTTCTTAAGGTCATTTTTTGTTGTTTGTATAGTCAATGAAGCGACCCGATGCACTGACACGTTAGTAGGTTTTCGGCGTGTTGGGGCTCTGATCGGTAGCCGCCAAGGGCTTGTTAATACAACCACTATTATCGTTAAAAAAGAGGTAAAATAAGGTATCAATCATGAAAACGTTCATCCATAGTATCCCGGCTAAAACCCTGATGCTTTCATTTGGATTGCTGGTCGCAGGATGGCAACCCAGTAGTGCCCAAAGCCAAAACACAGTAACCGAGTCACCATCGGCAAGTAGTAACGACCAAACCATTGTTTCGGCCATTGCTCCTTATCGCGATGATGTTCGTCGGTCTGTTTTACTGGCCAGCGAACAACCACAGATTCTAACTGGTCTGGCCCAGCAGCGTGCTACCAGTCAGCAAGCGTTTAACAGCCTGATTCAGAATTACGGTCAGAGCAAGCAAGGCTGGTTTTATGACTTGTCTCGCTACCCCGACGTATTGCACGAACTGGCCACTTTACCAACCGGTTCTACTGAATCGGCGGTGAAAAATATGACTAAGAATATGCCCGCCGATTCTCAGGAATCGGCCTGGAAACTTTACCGTCACCACCACGATGATCTGGTACAGGTTGATAACATCAATCAGCAGGCACAGCAAGCGTTCGACAATCTGATTAGCCCATTGGACATTCCAACGCAGCAGGCGTTTCGGCAATTGCTTGACATGCCCGACGTGCTGACCCAACTTACCGATCAGCTTGATAAGACAGCTCAACTAGGAGAGGCTTACCGCAACAATCCAGATCAGGTAACGAAGGAATTAACGGCGCTTCACGATAGCCTGACAGTGCAAAATCAGCAGGAATTGGCTGATTATCAGAATGAATTAAATCAGGATCCACAGGCGAAACAGGAGTTGCAGCAGGCTAGCCAGGCGTATGCACAAGCCAATGGATACAACAGCGGCATAAACCCTAATCCGGCCGGGGTAAATAGTTCATCCTATTATCAGAATCCATATCCATACTTTTTTGGGTATCCATACTGGTACACATCGGCCATGTGGTATCCATCGGCTTGGTGGTATGGCACTGGTTTCTATTACGGATTGGGTGGAAACATGATGGTGTTTGGCTTGCCTTCGCTGGGTTTCTCGAACTGGTTTTTTGGGCCGGGGCGCGGAGCGTATCCGCACTTGTATAACCGGTTCAATAACTACTATTCCCGTACTATTGGCGAGCGTCGTGTCATGACGCCGGGGAATGCTGGTTTTATGACATCTGCCCGTCAGGCATTTGGCCCCGCAACGGGTGCTGGTCGGGGTAACTGGTTAACTAACTCCCGTCAGTATAGCCGACCAAATAGTTGGTCGAATGCAAATACAAACACGACTCGCAGTGTGCCATCGGCTCGTTATCAGAACTTTAACGCCGGTGGGTACCATACCCAAGCTTGGGGTGGTGGCGGAGGATTCCGTGGTGGTAGTTTTGGCGGTGGCGGCTTCCACGGCGGTGGCGGAAGGCGATAAGCCAACACGGATAAGATGATTTACTAAGGGCTTCCTGCTGAATGTGGACTACACACTCGGCAGGAAGCCCTTACGCTTGTATCCGATTTATGTCACGAATGTTCTATTCATTCATTAATTTGAGGATATCCTGCCAGATGGCATCAGCCATGCTGGGCCGTTTGGCATCGCTATCGACTACCTGTCCATTTTTATTAATCAACATGTAGCGAGGTATGCTTTTAATGTCAAAATACTTCGCGGTTCGCGAAAGCCAGCCGCCTTTCGACCAACCCTGTTCGCCCGGTAACTGGAGCGTGTTGAGCGCTTTCTTCCAGGCTGCTTCGGTGTCGTCGATGGACAGATAGAGAAAGACAACTTGCTCTTTCTGCTTTTTGGTTAGCCGTTCGTAAAGTTGTTTGGAAAAGGGAAACTCGGCCCGGCATGGACCGCACCAACTGGCCCACACGTCGAGGTAAATGACTTTCCCTTTAAAATCATCGAGCGTAACAGATTCGCCGTTTTGATTGGCAAACGAGAATACGTTGGGATCAACGGGTTTCTTTTTATCGGCAACGGCCACGACGGGTTCGTCTTTTCGGGCCATCGCTTCCCCACAGCGGGCTTTTACAACCGTGACATACTCTGCCGAGTTGGGCGTTTTGCCGAGTATCCCGAACACATCCCGAACCGACGATGGCGTCGCCTTATCGCAGTTTTCGACCAGCAACCGGGCCAGTGCATACTGATAAGGCTTACCGGTAAGGTGCTGATGGGCAAACGTAGCCTTATCGGTCATGCTTTTCTGAATATCCGTAGGCGTGTATTTTGCGAAATTCCGAGCCTTCGAGTTGAAGTAGGTGACGTAAAAGAATAGAAAATTCTGGTACGGTTCGGCAGGCAGGACCGCTTCGTCGTTCACGGGTAAAGTCGCCAATTCCTCCACCATGATTGACGGAAGAGACATCAGACTTGACAGGGTTGCCTGGGTGTTTCCCCGGATTATGGGATAAGCAAGCAACAAGTGCCAGTAATTCCAGCGGATGCAAGCCTCGACGTATTTATTGAACACTGCCGAAAACTGGCTGGCCTGCGGGTACGATTTGTAAAAAGCCGACTGAGCTTTGCGGGCATCGAAAAGCCCCATTTCCCACGCATCAAGTCCCGTCGTTTGAAGCTTGGCATACTGGCTGGTTGCGTCAAAATCAGTCTTGAATTTCGCTGTGAAGTCGGTCAAAAAGGCCTGTTCAGCTGCTGCCGTAAACAAGGTTTCGGGTTTTGGCCCCTGATAAATGGACTGCGCGAATCCCTGTTGCAGCCCTAAAAAACAGAGCATGAGGACAAAACGAAAAACGTTCATAAGCGTATTAGCAAGTATTGTTGCATCTGTATTATCGGCAAACATCATTCCAAATTGTTTTTTGATTCTCGCCGGATTTATTGAGTTTAACTAATTAGTCGACGAAATGGAAATGGCCTGCGTGTGGTGTCGGGTTCTGAAACCCGACACCACGAGAAAAGGTAAAAGTGATTCGGCGCTTACTTTATTCAACTCAATAATCCGGTGAGAATCAAAAAAACGGCTCAATCAGAGGTTTTAGACCTGTCCCAATCTTATTTCAAATTAAACCTTAGCGTTCCAGTTTAAATCCTTGATCTACCCGTACACGATCCGGGCGGTTGGCCACGTCCCAACCCGTGAGGTAAATCCACTTGGCAATGCGTGTCACTTTATCGGTATTGATGCGGTCGGGTTCGTCTTTGGGCGTGTGGTAGTCAGGGTGAAGCAGGGTAGTAAAAGCAATGGCTGGCACGTTCGCCCGAGCGTAGGGGAGGTGGTCAGACCGGAAGTACCAACCCTCCGGATGCTCCGGTTTATCCCAAAGTGTGTCGAGTTTGAAATGAGCTTCCGACTGATTAACGGCCAACGCGGCATTGACCAGATCGGTTGAATTGCGGTGCGGAGACTGCTGACCCAGAATAGCCGCACTATCGGGGGCATTTCGACCAATCATTTCGGCGTTCAATACGGCCACAATTGATCCTTTAGGAACGGTTGGATGGTCTACGAAGTAGCGCGAACCTAACAGGCCGCGTTCTTCTGCTCCGTGAAAAACAATTAGCGCCGACCGCTTACCGGGTTTCTGCGCAAATGCCCGACCAATTGCCATTGTTGCCACGCAACCGCTGGCATTATCATCGGCTCCGTTCCAGATGGAGTCACCCGCAACAGCCCGACGAACACCGTCGTGATCCTGGTGCGTACTGAAAAGAACGTACTCGTCTTTGAGTTTCGGATCTGTGCCGGGCACCTTCGCCACAATGTTCACCGATGGATAATTAAAGCTTTCGACATTCACTACGTTGGTAAACTGCTGACCGGGCTGCTTGATCCACTCCAGCGCACTGGCTGGTAGCCAAACCGTGGGTGCCTGCGAAAAGACACGCGTATTGGCGCCACCCGGC
>CAXVWN010000167.1:0-10099 GCA_964263725.1 Spirosoma sp. | reverse complement strand
TTTAAAAGAGAGACTGGACTCTTTCGGGCGATATGGTCTATCGTTCAACAGAAGAAATGGGCGATCTGGACGCAAAAATCTGGCATTCAGGTATATTTTTTTTCGTATTGTAAGAGAGGATGAGAAATTGACTGTAATTGGCAACTCATGTTTCTTGACCTGAAAATCAATTAGTTGTTAAAACTCAAATTAATTAATTTAAACCGTTTCTACATTCATGCAAAACAGCCTATTTATCGGTGCCACTCTAATCCCTCTATTTCTGACCGGCAGTCTGCTGCCCGGCAATATCAGTGGCGAAGTCCCCCAGAAATCTGCTATTCATCATACTTTGGCCAAAGCCACCACCTACACGGTTGATCCGGCCCAAAGTACAATCAGTTGGAATGCCAAAAAAGTTACCGGAGAGCATAACGGTTTGGTAAAAATAGCCAAGGGCCAACTGAGTTGGGAGGGCAATAAACTCACGGGTGGCACCTTCGTGGCCGATATGACTACAATGCGCGATGTAGATAAGGGGGAAGCGAATCCGTTTAACGAAAGGCTGGTCAATCACCTGCGCTCGGACGATTTTTTTGCCGTAGAAAAATTCCCGACCTCAACCTTCAAAATTACTAACGTAAAATCGATTGAGGGGGCCAAAGCCGGCGAACCCAATTACACCATTATTGGCGAGCTGAGCATTAAAGGTACGACCAAACTACAGACGTTTCCGGCAACCGTAAACTTGTCGGGTAATATAGCTCAGGCAACGGCTAAGCTTACGATCAATCGAATTGACTACGATATTAAATACCGGGCCGCCATTATCGGTACAGCGGCTGACAAAATCATTGATGATACCTTTTTGCTGGATCTGAAACTGGTAGCCACAAAGACACCGCTGTGATTGGATGAACCGGATCATTTGGTATTGATAAGGGATCAAAATAAACATTAGTGGCAATTACCACTAGCTGAGAAAAGCCAACCTCCCCATCAATGTGGGGAGGTTACGCCATGTATTATAAAGAGGAAATAAAATCATTTATCGGGAAACCGGGAGGAAAAATTACTAAAATCTGATACATACGTATGACAACCAACGACATCCATAAAGAAGACATCAAACAAGAGGTATTTGACCTCTATGATGATTATGCTCATAACCGCATCGACCGGCGCGATTTTATGCAAAAGCTGTCTCTCTATGCTGTGGGCGGCATTACCGTAACCTCACTGATGAGTTTTCTTATGCCTGACTATCAGGGTGCCGTCCAGATTAAAGCCGATGATCCTCGCCTACAATCAGACTACGTAAACTATCCGTCTCCCAAAGGTGGTGGCACCATCAAAGCCTTGTTATCGAAGCCTAAAGCTTCGACAAAGAAACTCGGCGGCATCATCGTCGTTCATGAAAACCGGGGCTTAAATCCGCACATTGCCGATGTGGCGAGGAGGGCGGCTCTGGCAGGATTTGTTTCAATTGCTCCCGATGCATTAAGCCCATTGGGTGGCTATCCGGGCACTGATGATGAAGGCCGTGCGATGCAAAGCAAACGGGACAGAAATGAAATGTTAGAAGATTTTATTGCGGCCTTTGACTACCTAAAAAACGATAAAGACTACAATGGTAAAATTGGTGTTGTCGGTTTTTGTTTTGGTGGCTGGATTGCCAATATGATGGCCGTGCGGCTTCCGAATTTAGCGGCCTCCGTGCCGTTTTATGGAGGCCAGCCAGCCGCCGAAGATGTTCCTACCATAAAAGCTCCCCTGCTATTACACTATGGAGAACTGGATAAAGGAGTAAATGCGGGCTGGCCAGCCTATGAAGAGGCTTTAAAAAAGAATAACAAAGAATATACGGCTTACATTTATCCGAATGCCAACCACGGTTTTCATAACGATACGACCCCTCGTTTTGACAAAGCGGCTGCCGAACTGGCCTGGAGCCGTACGATTGACTTTTTCAAGGAGAAGCTCACCTAAGGATTAGAGTCCAATAAACCATCCATCCAATTTGCCCACTGAAGCCTACGATTTATAGTCGAACCAAGTGGGCAAATTTTTAATACTTGTCAACGTCAATCAGTCGCCCATGGATGGGTGTTTTACCAGTCTATGCTCTCTTTTTGAAGACTAAAATACTCCATTTAGGCAGGTTTATATATATTTTTCCATCAGCCTGAGTCCACGGATCGAAATAGGCATTACCAGCTCCATCCCATCCACCGTAGTCCCTGTCCTGAGTACATAATAACTGGGTCCACTGGCCGGTGTTACTACCCGTTTTAACACCATATCGGTGATCAGTAAAATTCTGATCGCTTAAATTGACTATAGTTAGTATAGTATTCGTTCCTGTTTGTCGAAGAAAGCTCAAGACCTGGTTGGTCGGATCTTCATGAGTTATCGATAAAGAATCAGCTCTGAGAGCTGGGTTTTGCCAGCGACAGGCGTTGACCGCAGCCACAAGCCTACGCATTTGCATACCAATCGGGTCGCCGGCAATGTCCCAATTAAAGCGGTGATCGCCATGATCATCGAGCCCGTCATGCCAGTATCCCCAACTAACGTAAGGAGAAGCCATATGGCATTCGGACCCCATAAACAGCATAGGTGTACCGGGCATAGCTACATTAAGTGCCCAAGCTAATCGGCATTTGGCCCGGGCGGTCCAATCCTGTCGACCACCAACCTGATCGATAAAATACCGATGGCGCTTATCCCAATTAGTAAGCCCTTTCTCAGCGTTCCCGTTCTCTAAATCGCCAATATCATCATGTGACCCTAAAATATATTTAACCAGGTTCCATGAATGGTCATAGCCGTCCCATCCGAGGATTCCTTTCACTTTAGTTAAGGCATCCTGCCCGGCAAGTGCCCGTTGACATTCATGGTGAACATTAGATTGCCAGGTCGCACAAAACCGTCCTGTCCTGATAATCCAGGGATTGTCGGGTAAATGCTCAGCTACAAAGTATTTATCGGGAAAGTCACTTCGTAATTGATTAATCACTACGCTTAAATCATTGCCGTTTATTTGGGTTGTTACATCAAAACGCAATCCATCTACCCGGTAATCCTCAAAGAACATTTTGGCATTCTGATAAAAGAAATTCTTCACCTCCCGTTTATACCAGGCAGGTCCACGCCCCCAGTCGGTTTGTTGCCCCTGTTCAAAATAGATGCCACCCTCATGGGTATATCCATCATATTCATACAGACTATTATCCCCGGAGCCAGCATGATTATAGACGACATCGATAATTACCGCTAAACCGTGTCGGTGAGCTGTATCCACAAAATGCATTAAGTTAAACGGGGAACCATAAGAGGATTCGGGAGCAAAAAAAGTGCTAGGATTATAACCCCAAGAGCGGTCCTGGGCAAACTCGTGAACGGGCATTATTTCAATGCAGTTAAAGCCCATTTCCTGGATGTATGAAAGTTTAACCTCTACATCCTGAAAGGTCGACCAGGTTTTGGTCGGCTGTTCTCCCCGTCCGCAAAAACTGCCAATGTGCAGTTCATAAATAATAAAATCCTCAAACCAGGGTGTTTTAAATTCAGACCAGGGAAAAGGGTCCATTCCTTGAACTACCGATCCGTTCCGGCTGCTGGGATCCTGTCGGGTAAGGTCCGAACTCAGGACATCACGAGCCGCTGGATCCAGGCGCTCGATAATCGTTTCATCAGGGCCTTCAATTTTATATCGGTAAAGCTGCCAGGCACTTACATTTGAAACAATAGTAGTCCAATACGCCCCATTTTTTTCCAAAACTTGTTCAATAATGGCATCATCTATTTCCCAGTAAGGACCCGACTGGATCAGGACAGATACTTTGATAGCGTGGGGTGCCCAGACCCGGAAAGTACAGCCAGTCTGCGTTAGCCAGGCGCCAATACGTCCATCGAATTGCATAGAAAACAGGATTTGATTGATGAATGAGCAAACGTCAAATCTATAACCCCGTCTTCCTTAAATCAACGGTATATTTCCCGTATCTGGATGGCAAGCCTGACGCAGCGGACAGTACTTTCTCAGCCCGCTGCGTCTAAAGGGACAATCAGTGTTTCAGAGATAACTCTGTTTTCAATACCCGGTGTGTTAGCGGACGTTGATGCGGGGTATAACTTCCTTACCGATTAGGTCAATCGAAGTCATTAGCTGAGTATGAGTCAATCCCGCATTGTCCATTTGAAACGTAAACCGGTCAACACCACCCAAGGCCTCGCTGTGCCGGAGCAGTTTTTCGGCTACCTGTTCTGGACCACCCAGCACCAAAACACCCGTTGGCGACACCAGCGAATTGAACTGAGCCTTCGTAACGGGTGGCCAGCCTCGTTCCCGGCCTAGTTTAGTCCACAACTCCGCGTAGCCGGGGTAATAATCGGCAATGGCCTGTTCCATGGAGCTGGCGACGTAGCCCGGTGAGTGTAGCCCTACACTCAACTGATCAGGCGTAAATCCCGCTTTCTGACCAGCCTCCCGGTACAAATCAACCAAGGGACGAAAGCGGGCCGTATGACCGCCAATAATGGCTACCATTAACGGCAGACCCAATTGTCCCGCCCGAATAAACGATTCGGGTGTGCCCCCTACACCCAGCCAAACCGGTAGTTTATGTTGTACGGCTCGCGGGTACACCGGCAGGTTGGAGATGGCAGGACGGAAACGACCCGACCAGCTAACGAACTCATTGTCCCGTATTTTTAGCAGCAAGTCCAATTTCTCCTGAAACAGCGCATCGTAATCGTTCAGGCTAAATCCGAACAGTGGATAAGCTTCTACCGACGAGCCTCGCCCAACGACGAGCTCCGCCCGCCCTTTGGAAATCAGATCGAGGGTGGCGAAATCCTGATAAACCCGCACCGGATCGGCGGTGCTCAGTACGCTTACAGCACTGGTCAGGCGAATGCGTTTTGTGCGACTGGCGGCAGCGGCCAGAATCACCGCCGTTGCTGAATCCAGAAATTCCTTTTTATGATGCTCACCAATACCGAAGACATGCAGCCCTGCCTGGTCAGCCAAACTAATTCGATCGAGTAATTGCTCCATAGCGTC
The DNA here is from genome assembly GCA_964263725.1 of Spirosoma sp. Lineage (GTDB taxonomy): Bacteria > Bacteroidota > Bacteroidia > Cytophagales > Spirosomataceae > Spirosoma. The sequence goes on along the minus strand of CAXVWN010000167.1, from coordinate 5,052 downwards.
CACGCTGCTCAGAGAATGACTTCCGTAGAGGGCCGAAGCGAAACTGTCAATTCCTATTTCCATTGTAATTTATTGATTTCATGCACTACAACAGGACCTGCGGAGCAGGATTGTCGACTGAACGACGAGGTAGTACAGTACGTAAAGAATTTTAGATTTACTTAAAATCAGTCGAAACACCGATTATAACTAATTACCATTCGGCCTCACTAAACCTGATAGGCAGTAAGGTTACGGTATTGAGCCAATATAGCCGTAAGGTTTGTAAATAGGTCTTCCATTCCTGATAAAAAGACGCTATTTGGGTAAAAATTGTCATTCCCAAGGGATAAGAGGTCTGACGTTTGAGTCAATACCCATCGAGCGAACGAAACCAACGTTGAGCTTGCCGGGAATTACAAATCTGCAAATAGCTGTTTGTTCGCAACCGTGCGCGCTTTTTGACTAGCTTTGGTCGTGCCCTCAACGTAGCAACCATTCATAACCGTTGTAAACTTGTTTTTTGATAGCATATAAATTGAAGTTGATTCCTTTTTTAATTCTTAAGCGAATTAGTCGGTGTACATTGACAAGTGCCAATAAACTACAAACCATGAAAAGACTCTTATTTATCTCCCTGGTACTGCTGTCGGCAGGAGCCTGCAAACATGTTTCTGATACGGATACAAAACGCGTAGTCCTAACGGGAATAGATACGACCAAAAAACCCGGTGATGATTTTTTTATGTACGCCAACGGCATTTGGTACGATACCGCTCGAATACCGCCCAGTCAAACAGGCGTAGGTTCTTATTCCTTTATGAATTACCCCCAGCGCATACGGCTGCAAGGGATTCTGGACAGCGTTTCAGCAAGCAATAATCCGGCAGGAAGCATCGAACAAAAAGTGGGCGATTTTTATGCATCAGGAATGGACACAACTGCTATCAACAAACGTGGTTATGAACCTGTTAAGCCTGTGCTCGCCCGCATCGATGCGGTGACCGATGTGCCTTCGTTGCTGAAGTTGGTAGTTGACGAACAAAAAGCTGGTGATGGGTCCATAATTGGTTTTTCGGTAGGTCCCGATGACAAACACAGTTCGGTCAATATTGCCCAGTTTTATCAGGCCGGAATTAACCTGCCGGAACGGGATTATTATTTCAAAACGGATTCGTCAACAATCGCCATTCAAAAAGCGTACAAAACATACCTCACCCGATTGTTTGAACTGACGGGAACTGATGCCGCTGCCGCACAGAAAAACGCAACAGTTGCCTATGGAATTGAGAAACAGCTGGCTAATGCACACCGCACGAATATCGAACTCAGGAACGTAAAGGCTAATTACAATAAACTGGCGGTTACTGTGCTGTCCAAAAAACAGCCTACCCTAAACTGGACAACGTTGTTAAACGATTTAGGCGTAAAAGCTGATTCAGTCAACGTAGGGCAACCGGCTTATTATGACAAGCTGAATACGCTATTGAAATCGGTTTCTATCAATGATTGGAAAATCTATTTAAAAGCCAATGCGCTTACCAACTATTCAAATTTCTTAAGCCAGCCGTTTATTGATGCCTCTTTTGCGTATTCAAAAATTCTGACCGGGCAAGCGGTTAAGAAAACACGAGCCGAAGAAATGACGCAAGCGGTTGATCGCTCGCTCGGACATGCACTGGCCCAATTGTATGTAAAAAAATATTTCCCGGAAGATGCCAAGAAACGGATGGGCGTATTGGTCGATAACCTGGAGAAAGCGTTTGAAGCACGCATTACCAAACTGGATTGGATGAGCGATTCCACCAAGGCAAAGGCCAAAGAAAAACTTCACGCCTTTACCGAGAAAATCGGCTACCCGGATAAATGGCGGGATTACTCAAAGGTGGACGTGAAAAGAGACGCTTATTTTGAAAACCGGCTGTCGGCCAATAAAAATGATTATCTCTACAGCCTAGCCAAAGTGGGAAAACCGGTCGACAGAACGGAGTGGTTTTCGACTCCGCCTACGGTAACGGCTTACAATAATCCTCCGCTCAATGAAATCGTTTTCCCGGCTGGAATTCTACAATCTCCTTATTTCAATGTGTATGCCGATGATGCGCTTAACTACGGCGGCATCGGCATGGTGATTGGTCACGAAATAACGCACTCGTTCGACGATCAGGGAGCCCAATACGATAAAGTTGGCAACGTAACAAACTGGTGGAAAAAAGCCGATTATGCCAAATTTAACGCGAAGACACAGCAGGTGATTGACCAATACAATTTGTTTACCGTCCTCGATTCGATGCATGTAAAAGGCGCCTTAACCGTGGGTGAAAATACCGCCGATATTGCCGGGGTTGCCATTGCGTATGATGCCTTCAAATTGACGGAGCAGGGAAAAGACACGACGAAACTGGATGGCTTTACACCCGATCAGCGTTTCTTCATCTCGATAGCACGAATATGGCGTGTAAAAACAAAGGATGAGTTTATGCGTATGTACGTAAATACCAATCCGCATTCGCCGGCCAAGTGGCGTGTGAACGGGCCGCTAATGAACTTTACGCCTTTTTACAAGGCATTTAATGTGCAACCAAGCGATAAAATGTACAAAGCCGAAAAGGATAGGATAACCGTTTGGTAAGGTTTGGGCTAAAAAAACGGGCGAATGTAGGAAGGCGTCCGGTGAACACCTTGTCCGCTTGCAGTGTCTTTGTTGGCTGCAAGCGGATCATTTTTTACTTGTAGAGAGGATCGGTTCTTCTTTTTTCACATGCTGCAAATCAACAATTTCAGAAAATCATACAACAGCCATATTGTTCTTCAGAGCGATACCTTTACAATTTCGACGGGTATTTTTTGGGTTCGGGGCAGTAACGGATCGGGTAAGAGTACGTTTCTAAAAGCACTAGCCGGAATGACGTCTTTTGAGGGCGATGTTATCCTGAACGAACGATTGAACATCAAAAAACAATCAGTAGCCTATCGTAGCGTTGTCAATTTTGCCGAAGCAGAACCCATATTCCCCGAATTTCTAACCGGAATCGAACTTATTCGATTGTTTAAGGCCGCCAAAAACGCCCCAAACAATCAGGAGGATTTCTATTTGGAAAGTATGAATATGACTGCTTATGTAAACGAGCCGGTCAGTACCTATTCGAGTGGGATGCTTAAAAAACTATCTCTGGTTCTGGCTTTTCTGGGGCGCCCTACCTGCATCCTGCTCGATGAGCCACTAACGACCCTTGCCGCCGAATCGCTTCCTATTCTGTATTCATGGATTGCCAGCCAGTGCCAGCAACAGGGAACGATCGTTTTGTTGTCGTCGCATCAGGACTTCGAAGGCGGGCTTCTACCAACGGTTCAGGAAATACTCGTTGAACATACGACGATTCGGCATAACTCATGAAAAGACCCCTGACTCGTGTGTTAACCAAAGTAATAGCCAACGGTTTTTACCAGGAACACACCGGCCTATTGCTATCCCTATTTATCGTTATTTTTATCAACTTCTTTTATACCAGTGTTCTGAATCAAACGCACCTGACCGAGGAACAAATTATTCAGAATGCTCTAAAACTAGTCATCACTACGGTTAGCGAGCCATTGGGCGTGGTGTTTCTTTTCAGCCTTTGCTTCCTGTATAGTGTGAAAAGCTGGCAATATGTTGCCGGACGCCTAAAACGAGTAGATGTTCAGTTTTTGTTCTACAGCAGTAATGCGCTGAGTTGGGCACGACAGGTTCAGTCCTAGTCAATAGTGCAGCTTGTTATATTACTACCCATTATTGTCTTGGGTCTGTTTGCCATGATTATTGGGTTTACGTTCGGGCACTGGATCATTCCTTTATTAATACCCGTCTATCTGCTAGCCCTCATTTTGTACAGTGGAGCGTATTATACCCGATTGATCAATGCTACCGTGGTCCAGCCAGTTAACGTAGCTCGATTCGCCTGGCTAAGAAGCTGGCCCAAGCCGCTCTTTAGCCTGTTTTTATACGAAGTTATCAGTAAGAAACGCGTCACCTACGCCATTACCAAATTAGCCTCATCAATCAGTATCACCCTCATTTTCAATATCTTTCCAGACTCTCACGCGGATGTACGACTGGTTGGAGTAATGAGTTTATGTGTTGCCTTAACGCATGTCATTCTCATCTATCAATCAAGTGAGTTCGAATTGTTCTATCTGCGTTTCGCTCGAAACTTTCCTTACAGTCACTGGCAATTGTACTGCCAACAAGGGGCACTGTATAGTTTACTATTGCTGCCCGAGTTAGTCTGGTTTCTGGTGGTAGGTGAGTTCAAAGCTGGCCTGATCGGTGCCTTTTTGATGCTAAGTATAACGCTGTTATTTCGTGCTCTTCTCTACGGGATTGGCCAACGAATGGATTATTATTTACGGTCGATATTCGGACTGTTTATTGTTTTTCTATTAACCATTCTGTTTGGATTTACAGAACTGCTTGCCGTTTGTACTAGTGTGGCTGCCTGGGCGCTTCTATATCGTTATCGATATCAGTTTTTAGGATAGGAAGCCATAGTTTACTTTCAATTAAATGTCTGGTTCGGACGGAAATCGCGTTGCTATATATCGATCTAAAATAAATGGATTGTGAGCTGATTCATTTTTGGGGTTAGACACCAGCGGACGCGAGGTTAATACCTCATTTTCTGTATTAAACCACCACTCACACTATCACCCTGCCCTATGCTATAGTTGAACAGAATGTGGCGATCTTAATTTAACCACTTGTTTAAATTCGAATGGCATTATTAGTTATTTTATCTTAGTCTTATCAATTAGCAAGGATAAATATGGTACCATATAGGGAGAATAAAGAGCTTAAAAGAAAAAGATCTACGTCGAATAGCAAAGGGGAGTATGATAAAATCTTGCTACAAAAATAGCCGAAAGCCCAAGAATGCAAAAAGGCCCAATCGACGATTGGGCCTTTTTGCATTCTTGGGCTTTCGGCTATTTTTGTAGCAAGATTTTTATCGTACTCCCCTGTGCTATTCGACGTAGATCTTTTTCTTTTAAGCTCTTTACTCTCCCTATCTGGTACCATATTTATCCTTGCTA
>CAXVWN010000166.1:0-7828 GCA_964263725.1 Spirosoma sp. | reverse complement strand
GCACTAATCGGGTTTCTGCTGACCGCTGCTGTTGAGTAGCGGTTGTTATTAATTCAGTTTGAGTAGTCGTGCTCTCTAACGGCCGTTTTGCCGTTGCAACAGGCAAAGAACCACGATGAGACGAGCTATTGTCGTAGGCATACCAGCCCCCAACCATTAATAGTAATAGCAGACAAACAGGCAACCCCCAACGGAGCATATTCTTCCAAAGCGGTGTTCCGCCGGGCATTGGACGATCATGCGTATCCAGCCGGGTTTTCATGTCCTGCCAGGCCGCCGGATCGAACGGAGGATCAAACTCTTCAGCCGACTTTCTGAAGAGCCCGTCCAATTGGTCATCGGTTAGCTCTGACATACTCATCGTAGTTTATTCGCTTGAGTAACAAGCGCAGATTCTCCCGTGCCCGGGCCAGGTTCGACTTCGACGCGCCAACTGAAATACCGAGTTGTCCGGCAATCTCTTCGTGCGTGAATCCATCCATAACATACAAATTAAAAACTAGCCGATAAGCCGGAGACAGCCGCTGAACCAATCCCATCAAATCTTCATGAGCCAGTTGGCTGAAGGCATCGGCCGATTCCGAAGCAACGGTCTGTTCAATCTGGTCAACATCTTCATGATGGTGATGGCGTACCTCTTGTCGGTAGTGATCTATAGCCGCATTAATCAAAATGCGCCGGAGCCAGCCTTTAAATGGCTGTGCTGAATCATATTGGTCCAATCGCGTAAATACCTTCAGAAAACCGTCATTCAGTACTTCCAGAGCTCCCTCACGGGTGGGTGCATACCGTAAACAGATACTCATGGCATACCCGTAGAACTGCCTGTAAAGCAATTCCTGACTTTTCTGCTGATTGCGTAAGCAACCAGCGAGCAGGTCGGTTAAAGCAGGTATGTTGGGCGCGTTGGACAAAGTAACCTATTTTATAACGTACAGCTCTCGGTTTACAGCAGGTTGTAATCTGATCAGCAGTCTATAAATGATTGGCACATTATCAACCTGTTAATCGAAAACCATAACCGATTACAGTATTTTTCAATTCGGGGCCACGGGCGAAGTAAAATTAACCACTGGCCAAACACCCGGCCTTGGCACACTTACCCCTTTTGTATTACCCCGAATAGATAGATCTGGACCGAACGTATAAAGCGGCCAGCCTTTATAGGTTAGTTGTGTTTTACCAACTGATGTAATCGTTGTAAAATCACCCGTATTTAACACCGTAGGAATGTCTTTAACCAACGCCGACGTTTCGAATATAGGCCAGGTCGGGTTGTTACTCAAATCGGCTTTTGTATAGTTGTTCTTATTGTTTTTGTCACTGGCGAACGCATACAAGGTATGTCCTACGCTATCGACTAAAAACAATGAACTTCCAGTGCCTTCTTTTGTATCAAACGTATAACTTTTCCCATCATTGCCAACCAACTGCCGCGAGGCAATCATTACGCTGTAATGGGCTTTGGCTACCATCCAAACGTTACCAAGCTTATCGCCAAGTATGTCGCCCGCTTTCGCATCATTCTTATAGTAATAAAGTGGCCAGCCTTTATAGGTTGTTTGTTTATCGCCGTCGGCACGGGTAATTGTGGCGAAATCCGTTGCTTTCAGACCAGCACTCAAGGTAGGTGTTTCTTTGTAAAAAACGGGCCAGGTATCTTTGCATCCTCCCGTACAGTTGGCATCTCCAGCTACATCGGGAGCAAAGAAATAAAGTGTTTTGCCACCCTCGCCGGTCATGATATTGCCGAGCGCAGACGTTTTGAGCGAAAGGTCAGGGGAGACAATAGTTGGGTTCTCCTCATTGCTGCAACCGAACAAGGTCACAACCATCAGGATCGTTGCAAGTAATGCGCGATTGACGTAAACGATAGGTTTCATTATATCAACTGTGTTTTTAAAAGTGAGAATAAAGAACAGTTGAACCGGTTCGTTCGTCAATACGGATGGTTTTTGTGAGAGGTTGCGTTAGCGATTAAAAATTTATCAGTTTTCTTTATCAGCCCGTCGATCAGCCCGGATTTCAGGAACGGTATCGGGATCAATCAGCCCAATTGAAGCAGCATGTTCAGCAGCCACAACCGTATCCGATACCAGTAGCATGGGTACGTTGTAGGCTTCGGTGGTTCGAATGAGTTCGCGAACGGATTCATCGCGTTGATCTGTCGATACGTCGCGGATATAGACCGCTCGAATTCGGCCGGGGTTTTCGCGTACAACCTGCGAATAGATTTCAGGATCTTGCTGACCGCTATCGCCAATAAGTACAAACGGCAATGTTGGGTTCACATCCAGTACTTTACGAATCATAGCTAGTTTATGCGTATGATGGCCTTCTGATGACAATAGATTAGTGCTTAAAGCAAAATCTCGGAGCAAAATCGGCCCTTTCGGAATGCCCTGAATGCGGAAGAAATCGACCAGTAAATCGTACAGATTCCAGGGACTGCTCGACACAAAATAAATTGGATTGAACAGCGTCGTAACCGGGCCACTTTGCAACGCCCGGTAAAAAGCGGCTATTCCCGCAAAGGGCAGTCGGGTATACGCATTCCCCAAAAACGTAAGCCGTGCCGTCTGGAGCAGGTTCGTGGCATCTGTTACGAGCACCGTATCATCAATATCCGAGATAACCCCAAACTGACTATACAGGGGCGAAATCATCAAATAACCATCCTTCACAACGGGTTCTGGCTCGTTCGTAATTCCCCCGGCATCGGCAGGCAAATCTTCGTTAAGTTCGTTTTGCGGCTGTTCAACCCCGTCCAGCGAGTAGCGGACCGGAAACCAGGCCCGGCCCGGCAACAGATCAGACGGTGGATTAATGGTAACGTCAAAATAACCCTCCTTATCCGTTACGGTCGTAACCGTTTGCCCAAAAGCCTCCACACGCACCGTTACGCCCGGCACCTCGTCGCTCTCAAAACGCTGGTACGTTGCCAGCAGGTTTTGCCAGAATGTATCCCGGTCGCTCGGCGTACTCAAATCCCGCTGACGCAATACGCGCCCTTTCAGCCAAACTTCGGATGGGCTGCCGAAACCGCGGTAATAAATAATTCGGTAGGGTTTCTGGGCATCGAGCCGCCCGAAAAGTCGACTTTTTAGCCGATCAAATTGCGTTTCAGCATCAGCAGACGCGTTGGGTAATAAATCCTTCCAGAAGTCCATATTTAACAGGTAGATAACCCGGTTTTTGTCAGACCGAAAATCCTTTTTGACGAAGATGCCTGGTTGATTTTTCGGCCATCCGGGGGTTTAGTGATAACTTGCAGGCAATTTACTTGTCAGCCGATAGTTATTGGTGGCTTGCACTCCTATTTAAACAGACCACAGGCCACTGTAGACTATTCATCAATAAAAACTATGAGCAAACAAATTGTTTATACCGACGAAGCACCAGCACCTATTGGACCTTACAGTCAGGCGGTTAAAATTAATGGTACGTTATTCGTTTCAGGTCAGATAGCTGCTGAATTAGCCGCCAATGGCGATATTCAGGCCGAGACGCAAAAGGTAATGGAAAATATTGGTGCTATTCTGAAAGCCGCTGATCTGGATTATACCAACGTGGTAAAGAGCAGTATCTTCGTAAAAGACATGAATAACTTCGCGGCTATTAACGAAGTGTATGGCCGGTTTTTCACCGTCGATCCGCCTGCCCGTGAAACTGTTGAAGTTGCACGTTTGCCCAAAGATGTTAATGTTGAAATTTCAGTAATTGCTATTCAATGAGTGAAAGAATGAAAGAGCGAAAGAGTGAATGAGTCAAACGTGTTACCGGACAGTTTTTCGCTCTTTTACTCTTCCACTCATTCACTCTTTTGCCCTTTACAAACTCTTATGTCAAAACCAGTTCGCGTTCGTTTCGCGCCCAGCCCAACCGGCCCATTGCACATCGGTGGGGTGCGTACCGCGCTTTATAATTACTTATTCGCCCGAAAAATGGGCGGCCAAATGCTGCTGCGGATCGAAGATACCGACCAGAATCGCTTTGTTCCGGGTGCCGAAGATTACATTATGGAAGCGTTGCGCTGGGTTGGCATCAAGATCGATGAAGGCCAGGGCGTTGGGGGACCACACGCGCCTTACCGCCAGTCGGAACGTCGGGAAATTTACCAAAAAGAAGCCCAGCGATTAGTCGACGAAGACAAAGCCTATTATGCTTTCGACACGTCGGACGAGTTGGATGTGATGCGGAAACGGCTCGAAGAAGCCAACGCGCCGGCGGCACAGTACAATTCCATTACGCGTATGCAAATGCGTAACTCATTGACCATGAAGCCCGAAGATGTACGTGCGCGTATGGACGCGGGAGAGCCTTTTGTGATTCGTCTGAAAACGCCCCGTAAAGAAGAAGTTCGGCTGAACGATCTTATTCGGGGCTGGGTCAATGTACATTCATCGGCGATTGACGATAAAGTTTTGTTAAAATCCGATGGTTTACCGACGTATCACCTTGCCAACATCATAGATGACCATTTGATGGGCATCACGCACGTCATTCGGGGCGAAGAATGGTTACCGTCGGCACCACTTCACGTGCTGCTTTACAGGTATTTAGGTTGGGAAGATACCATGCCGCAGTTTGCCCATTTACCGTTGTTACTCAAACCCGAAGGCAACGGCAAGCTTAGCAAACGCGATGCTGATCTTGGTGGTTTTCCTATTTTCCCCTTGCAATGGACTGATCCCGTTACGGGCGTTGTGGCACGTGGATTTCGCGAAGATGGTTATCTGCCCGAAGCAACTATAAACTTTCTGGCATTACTAGGCTGGAACCCAGGCACTGAGCAAGAGTTATTTACAATGGACGAACTGATCGCCAGTTTCGATCTTACGCAGGTTCATAAAGCCGGAGCACGTTTCGACATTCAGAAAGCGCAGTGGTTCAACCACCAGTATATTCGTCAGGTTGCTGATAATGAACTAGCCCCAACGGTGCAAAAACAGGCCGAAGCCACCGGATTTAATTGCTCATTGGAGAAAGCCAATAAAATTGTGGCTTTGCTGAAAGGACGCGTTAATTTCGCTCACGAAATTTTCACCGAAGCGAGTACAATTTTCAATGCTCCATCGGTTTATGATGAAACCATTGTGGCGGCCAAATGGAACAACGATGCTGTACGAGCCGTAACCGCCTTTCGGGACGCGCTACAACCGTTTGATAGCGATTTTTTAGCTGAAGCTATTAAGCATATATTAGGCGATGCTATGCAGCAGGCGGGTATTAAACAGGGCAAAATCATGCAGGCCATGCGAGTAGCGCTAACGGGTTCCGGCACGGGTCCAGACCTGATGCTGACAATGGAAATCATTGGGAAAGAGGAAACGATTAAGCGTCTTGAACAAGCTCTGGCAACATTGAAGACGCCAGTCAGTTAAGTAATTTTAAACCTATAAGTCAAACAGCTTCTTAAGCCTCAACGACCTTATACGTTTGTATCTAAACGCGAATCTAATGGCAAAGAAAAAAACGAATCCCGATGAAAATGACAAGCCACGCGTTCACAAAGAACTTGAAGGCTTTGACATTCAGATTAACTCATTCGGCGAAATCACGACGAGTTTCGATATTGATAAGATCAATCAGTTTCTCAACAAAACGGTTGATGACAAAAAACTCCGGCATCGAACCGACCTGAATCTGAAAGGCACCCCCGAACCCGACGAAACGGCAGATAAGCCCGATGAGGAACAACTCTTCGACGAGACAGACAACGACTTGACCGACGATATCAACCAACGCTAAAAGCCCGACCCGCCAAAACGCCCGGTCGGGCTTTTTTTTGTTCCGTTTATCAGAAAATCTACCTATAAAATGCGCTTGATTCCGTAGTTTTCGTCCATCATTACTTGTTTAGACCCAATTAAAAACTAACCATGTACTCTCACGAAATCGACTACAAGATCATTGGCGAAGATATCCAGATCGTTGAAATAGAACTGGACCCCAACGAAACGGTTATTGCCGATGCTGGCTCGATGCTGTTTATGGAAGATGGCATCACCTTTGAAACCAAAATGGGTGATGGTTCGCAACCAGACCAGGGCTTTCTGGGTAAATTGTTGCAAGCCGGTTCGCGCGTGGTAATGGGCGAATCGCTGTTTATGACGCACTTTACCAACCGGGGCGTGGGGAAACGTAAGGTAGCCTTTTCGGCACCGTATCCCGGAACGATTATGCCTGTCAATCTGGCGAATGTGTACGGAAACACGCTCATTGTTCAAAAAGATGCCTTTTTGTGTGCAGCTCTGGGCACGAAGCTAAGTATTCAATTCAATCAGCGATTAGGCGCTGGCTTCTTCGGTGGGGAAGGGTTTATTCTTGAGAAAGTACAGGGCGACGGCATGGTGTTTATTCATGCGGGTGGCGTAGTCATCGAGCGAACACTCAACAACGAAACCCTGCGTGTCGATACAGGCTGCGTAGTTGGGTTTGAGCCAAGTATCAATTTCGACGTTCAGCGGGCGGGTGGTTTGCGTAGTATGGTATTTGGTGGCGAGGGTTTATTTCTGGCCACGTTACGCGGCTCCGGCAAAGTCTGGATTCAGTCGATGCCAATCTCCAAGTTAGTACAGCGGCTATCGCTTGGCGGTGGTCAGGCGGGCAAAGAAAGTGGCTCTGTACTGGGGAAACTAGGAAATTTGTTTGAGGATTAATTCATACCGAAACTGGATTTGCAGGATTCAGATAACGATCTTATTTCCAGTATACAGATCAAATAAATTTTGCCTTAACACTTATCCTAACTAACGAGACTTTTTTTCAAAAAATCGTGTTAATCACTAAAATCTGATAAATCTTATCGTTCAGACAAATGGAAGTTATTTGCACAAACGACAAATTTCCGGCTCCCGTATTGGCCTTTTATGCTGAATTTGGCATACAAACGCCCAAACGTGACCAGATGTATAGTATCCGGCAGGTAAAACGGCACACAACCGGCGACACAGGTGTATTGCTGAATGAAATTCAGAATCCCGATGTCCCGGTAAAGCATCCGGTTATGGGCGAAGTTTGGTTTGAACCCACTTTCAACGTCAACCGATTTGCTACGTTGATGGGCCAACCGGTTATGAAGGAAGAACTGGAAGATGTGAATGCATAAGTAAATCCTTATTGACTTTAGCAAAAGCCCGGCACCAAACCGCCGGGCTTTTGCGTTGTTTTGTTTGTCAATCTGCACTTTTGTCTGATCAACTGTGATAAAATATTCACTCATTCTTCTCACTGGCTTGTCATTGATGGCCTGTGGCAGCAATTCGTCCGACAATTATATTCCGAAACCGAAAGGCTTTCCTCGATTCGATTTGCCAGCGCCAAGCTACAAATTGCTTGATCCGACGCACCCATACCAGTTTGAGTACAATACAATTGCCCGCATTCTGCCGGACACATTCGCCAAGTCAGAGCCAGACTGGATTTTCATTAATTACCCTGCTTACAAAGCCAGCGTTCAATTGACTTACAAGCCGGTTCAGAAGGATATAAACCGACTACGGGCCATGCTCGAAGATTCTTACAAACTAGCATCCCGGCATAATATTAAGGCTTCGGCAATTGAGCAGCGGAAAATTCGTCTGAAGTCAGGATTGGAAGCCAGCTTAATTGATTTATCGGGCGAAGTTCCCAGTCAGGTACAGTTTGTAACGACGGACTCTACAACCCATTTTTTACGGGGGGCGTTATACTTCAACACGGCCACAGAAAACGATTCACTCCAACCCGTTATTCAATACATTCGTAAGGATATTCTCCACCTACTCAACACCTTGAAGTGGCGAAAGTAGGTCATGAATAGGAAATCTATTAGTAAAATCAACCT
>CAXVWN010000165.1:0-10792 GCA_964263725.1 Spirosoma sp. | reverse complement strand
TATAGTAGTTTTTAAAACGAATGTTCCGGTTCCATACGCATCAATACCATTTGCGATAATCATCGGCAAAAGCAGGTTGACACCGTTGCTAACCAGGGCCAAAAGAACCAGCAACAGGATCATTCGGGAATAAGGCTTGAGCAAGCTCAATAAAGGGGACGAGGGTTTCTTGGGGGCTTCTTTCTTTGGAATGGCATTGTCCATGATTACTCCTGATAATGAGGCTTTGGTTACGAACAAAGGCTTTCCAAAGGTATAAAAATTATAGGTAGCGAGGGCGGTCTGGAAAACAATTGAAGCGAGTCCGTAAATGGGCTACAATGATTCAGAATGAACTACTAGACGAGTTTATTAGATTACAACAGCTATGAACCAATTGCCACGTATCACTGAAATTATTAAAATTGAGCCATTCAAAATAACATGTCGCTGGTCAACCGGAGAGGTACGGGTTATCGACTTTGAGCTACTTTTTCAGGAATGGAAGTTGGAAGAAAGCATGAATGAGCGGGCATTACTAAACTATGATGTTTTCAAATATGCCTCTGTCAGTGAGCAGAAAACGTTGCAGTGGGTTAACGTATTAATAAGCCATAAACACTGGGATGAGTTAGGTAATGCGAGTGATCAAAACAGCCCCCTGACCTACGATGCTGATGGGCTATATAGCCGAAGCCAACCATTAGAATCTTATCGGCTAGTACCTATCTCTAACACCAAACAAGCGGCTTAACCTTACAACTCTTGGGCCAAATTGAAGAAAAACCCGGCTTTCCCCTGTCCGTTGATGGTTCCACTAAAGCGCATCACTAAATTATAAAACGACACAACGTCAAGGCTCATGCCTGTACCCACGAGCAACCGATTGGCCAACTGACTTTGGTATTGCTCAGCGACCGTACTGCTAACATAACCCGCATCGCCAAAAGCCGTTAGATAAGCCGCAATGGGAACTGTGTTGAACTGTCGAACATGGAGCCAGTTGAGCTGTTTCCGAACGTTAAAGAGTTGATAGCGCACGCTGTTACGCCAGATTGCCATTCGCTGTCCATCTACCACATACAGTTCATAACCACGTACCATATCGACGGAGCTCCCTAACCCGCGCAGGTTAAAATATGGCTGGCGTGTGGGCCAGGTAGAGCGAGCGCGCAAGCCACCGGCCAAATAGAATCGACCACCTAATGCCCAATAGCGGGTCATAGATGCCGATAAATCCAGAAAATGGAAACTGTCTTTTGGTAACAGGCCAGATACACCAACAGCGGCCGAAAATAAAGTCCCCTGCAACGGATATACGACATTATCGCGCCGGTCGTAGCGATAGGTATAGCTCATTGCCAAAAATTGCTGGCTGGTTCTTCCGTCCAGAAAATAGTCTGGATTCAATTTGGCAATAGTATCCGAAATGGTGTTCTGGGTGTATCGGCTATCGAGTGCATGATAATGATAAAGCCCGTGTCGGTGCGTGAGGGTCAGCGCTGCGTACTTTCGTTCGCGAAGTACATCTTCCGATTTCACGTATACCCATTTATCAAACTGCGTACGATATGGAATTTCCTTGTTCGTTATGTAGCCCACATCAGCCCGCAAACCAATACGCTGAGCTTTGTCGATGTAGGGTTTGGAATACGATAAAATGGTTCGCTGCAAAAATCCCCGCTCAATGACTACCTGAAGTCGGTCGTTGTTACCAGTTACATTGCGATAACTAAGATGTCCGCCGTAGATAACGCGTCTAAAATCATGGCCCCGATCATACCACCACTCGTTAAGATTACGATCGGCCAAATCAAAAACCGGATAGGCAATGAAGTACCAGCGTTCCTTCATTGTTACGGTCAGATCGAGGTGGGCCAGCCCAGTAGAATCAACCGGCGACGTAATCTGTGTTGCCACATCCACCGTTATAAATAAGGTTGTGTTATTGATATTACGTTGATCCCAGGCTATACGACCGGGCAAATCACCCAATCGAATGGAGTCACCGACATGAATACCCATTTCCCGCAGAATAATTCGATCGCGGGTACGGTAATTTCCTTTGAGGGTAACAGACCGAACAATAACTTTCTGCGTCGAGTCGGCCGAAGCAGTAGCAAAGACCGTTTCAGAGGATAACAGAAAAACCGTTAGTACCAGAATCAGGAGCGGCCACCTTTTCGGAATCATTCTCAAAAGTACGGCTTTTCAAAAAAATAAGACAAGTATATCTCCGTATCCTGCAAATCAGTATGTATTATTGTTAGCTATTTGCGATAATTGACAGCAGCAGTTTTAAATATACGACAATACATGCAAACAGGAAACATTCAGAAGCCAAGCACAAAAGCTAAACCTACTCTAAGTTTCTGGCAAATCTGGAATATGAGTTTCGGATTTTTGGGTATTCAATACGGATTTGGTTTGCAACAAGCCAATATGAGTCCGATTTACCGCTATTTGGGTGCCGATGAAGCATCCATTCCGGGTCTGTGGCTCGCTGGACCGTTAACGGGGCTGCTGCTCCAGCCTATTATTGGGGCCGTTTCGGATCGAAGCTGGTCACCCAGATGGGGACGTCGGAAGCCCTTCATTCTTATAGGGGCGTTGTTCGGTAGCGTAGCCATGATAATGATGCCTAATTCATCGTATGTTTGGATGGCTGCGGGACTGATGTGGATGCTCGATGCGGGGTTAAACTCCGCTATGGAACCATTCCGAGCTTTTGTAGGCGATATGCTTAACGATAAGCAGCGTCCTACGGGGTTTGCTGTCCAGTCGTTTATGGTGGGGTTCGGACAAACCTTAGCTAACCTAATGCCGTATCTGCTGCCTCTTTTGGGAATTTCTATGGTGATGTCGGAAGGGCAAACGGCCAATGGCATTCCCAATTCGGTGCGTTACCCGTTCTACATTGGCGGGGCTGCTATCCTGATTTCTGTTTTCTGGACGATTCGCACAACAAAAGAGTATCCGCCCGTTGACGACAATTATAAAGAACAACCCGTGTTTAGTGCTGAAGAAAAGAAATCTATTTCGTTCTGGCACCTGGCATTAGCCTTGGGTGGGGCAATTCTGGCCTTTTTTTTTGCTGCACGGATAGGTGGTTTACTAACAGGTTTACTGTGGGGAGTAGGCGTATTAGCCGTTAGTTACCTCTTTCTGATGCTTCCTATTTTCAAAGAGATTCTGGCATCACTCTCGGCTATGCCAACCGTTATGAAGCAGCTTTGGTGGGTAAAATTCTTTACCTGGTATGGCCTGCCGCTGATGTGGCAATACCTATCGCTCGCAACGGCTAAATACGCATTCAACGCACCTGATACCGTGTCGAACAGAGCCGGATTTGAAGAGGGAACTAAGTGGGGTGGGCTTTGCTTTGCTATGTTCAGCATCTCCTGCGCCATAATTTCAATATTTATACCACGCATTGCAAAAGCCATCGGCAGTGCCCGGGCTACCCACGCTATGTTCCTCACCATTGGGGCTATGGGTTTCTTTCTGACGCTTACGTCTAACGATAAATTTATTTATCTGGCTGGCATGACCATTATTGGTTTAGCCTGGGGGTCTATCATGTCGATGCCTTACCTGATGCTGGCGAGCGCGGTTCCCAAAAATCGCATGGGCGTTTATATGGGTATTTTCAACGGCTTTATCTGTGTACCCCAGTTTATTGGCATGCTCACAGTGCCACTCTACTATAAACCTCTTCTGGGCAATGACCCGCGCAATGCACTCGTACTCGCCGGTGTTTGTATGGTTCTCGCGGCAGCCTCCTGTTTCTTAGTAAAAACCCCAAAAATGACCGACGATATAGTGGTCTCGGCTGGGCCGGGCGGGCATTAAGTGGCTTTGATAGTATGAACTGTTTCATACATTTGCCGCTGTGGTCGGGAGTTTCCAGAACGCAGCACTTTTATACATGACAACTACACCGCGACCTTACGCCCTCCTTTCTGTAGGCGAACTATTAGCCGATTTTATCGGTCACCACGTGTCAACCAGTTTGCTCGACGCGCAGGATTTTCGTCGATATCAGGGCGGCAGTCCAGCTAATATGGCCACCAATATGGCCCGCTTAGGGAATAAAACCGCACTGGTTGCCTGCGTTGGCAATGACAATATTGGAAAATACTTGGTTCGACAGATTGAGGAATCAGGCGTCGATATTCAGTTTATTACATCTGACCCAGTAGAGCCGACTAGTATTGTTTTGGTTTCGCGCACAGCGGGAACTCCCGACTTTGTTGCTTATCGCCATGCCGACTGTCTGCTCACGCCCGACCAACTGCCAGACTCTTTACTGGCTCAGGCACGACTGTTTCACACAACCTGTTTCGCTCTAAGTCATCAGCCAGCACAAGATACCATTGTGGATGCCGCTAAACGGGCAAAAGCAGTCGGTTGTCAGGTTACGATTGACACGAATTATGCCCCCAGCATTTGGCCCGACCGACAGCAGGCATGGCGCGTACTAACGGACTACTGCTCGGCCGGGGCATTGGTTAAAATTAGTGAAGACGATGCCGAGCGACTTTACGGAGAAATTCAACCCCATGAACGTATTTTAGGCGATTTTCACCAAATGGGAGCATCTGTTATTTGCTTAACATTAGGCCCAAATGGAAGTATAGTATCGTATGAAGACGGGAAAAAGCAAACCCAGATACCCGGCAAAAAGATTGATGTTGTCGATGTTACAGGGGCCGGTGACGCTTACTGGGCAGGCTTTCTGACCGCTTATTTAGATGGTCATTCGCCCGAAAGCTGCGCTCAGGCAGGAGCCATTCTAGCTAAAATGAAACTTACTCGGCAAGGACCATTGCCCGATAAAGTTGACCGCCAACTGCTCTATCATTAGCAGTATACAAACAGAACAGCCCGGCAGCGATTTATTGTTGCCGGGCTGTTCTGTTTGTATACTGCTATAAGAAACTGTCTGAAAATTATGTTTTGTTGAGTTTTAAACCCCCTAAATCCCCTTCAGGGGACTTGGCTCGTGCTGAAAAAAGCCCCCTTTAGGAGATGTAGGGGTTTGTAGACTTATTACAAGTTTTACCAGACAGGTTTATTTCAGATCGCTCAGTTTATCTAAATCTACATCTTCGAGGGCGGCCTTAATTTTGTCCATGCTAACGCCCCGGCCTTTTGCGGTGACAATAAATCGTTTGTTCACCAGGAGGTTAATTTCGCCATCTTTATCTTTGGTGTCGTATTTTTCATACGATTTATTATCACCGATTGTGCTGGTTTTCTCGTAACCATTTTCGGTCTCTTTATCCACTTCAATCATTGACCAGGCTGCCAGGCCCATCAACATAGCGCCACCACCGGCATCTATAATAGACAGGTCGATGGTCTCACTGCCATCTTCATTCTCATATTTTCCATTCGCCGTCGAGACCGTAAACCCAGCCGCTCCGTTTTTTTCACCAGTAGCTTCTTTACGGGCCAAACCATCGGCTTCGGCAGGAAGTAGTTCTTTCAACGTGCGGAAGTCGACCGTGGCAACGGGACCTTTTTTCTGCATTTCTTCAGCCTGATTCGCCAGCTCTTTCATGGCACTCACTGCCCCTAATCCCGATATGGATTCTTCTTCCTTTTCTTTTTCTTCTTCTTCCTTATTCCCTCCGCAACTAGCCAATAAGGTTACTGACAATAGTCCGGTCCAGAGCAAATTTAGGTTTGTTCGCATGGTAGTTGTATTGAATTAGAATGGGTAATTAATTAAACAGTCAGCAAACTACACTTTCTACTAATACGAGCCCTATTCTTTTGAGTAAACGACACAGAAGACATTTTTTTCGCCAGCATCAGCCAGTTAACTGACGAAGTTTCCGATCATATCCACTTACTGGACAACGAGTTAGTTAACCAATTTACTCAGTACATAATAATTGGCATCTACCGTTAGGGCCGTTTCATTTTTAGCGGGCAAGGTTTTCCATTGGGCTGTAGGCTCTACCTGATGATAAGGCCCCGACTCGCCCAAACATACCCGAACCGGCATGGCAAAGCCTGCCACACAGTTGGCCCAACGATACTGGAGCCCGCCCGCTACCGGGCGATATTCGAGAACCGGAATTCGAGTACTACCTAAATACTGATCAAATATAGGCTTTAAAGTAAGACCGCTTTGTGTACTCATATAGTGCTCAATTTGATTGGCGGTAACGGTCTGATGGTAGAAGGTTTTGTTCATGCCACGCAGAAGTTGTCTCCATTTCTCGTCATTGCCCACCAGTTGCCGAATCGTATGGAGCATATTACCGCCTTTATAATACATATCGCCCGATCCTTCGTGGTTTACATTATAAGTGCCGATAATTGGGCGGTCATTTCGTATGTTCGCTCTGCACCCTATTACGTATTGAGCACCAGCCTCTTTACCATAATAGTACTCCGTAAACAGGCATTCCGAGTAATTGGTAAAACTCTCGTGAATCCACATATCGGCCACGTCTTTATAGGTAATATTATTAGCGAACCACTCATGACCCGACTCGTGAACGATAATAAAATCCCAAAGAAGCCCCCAACCAGTGTGGGACAAATCGCGACCCAGATACCCATTCCGAAAACGGTTTCCGTAGGTGACTGAGCTTTGGTGTTCCATACCCAAATAAGGCGTCTCGACTAATTTATAGCCGTCCTCATAAAATGGATACGGTCCAAACCAGTACTCAAACGCCTTTAACATGTTAGGCACCTGACGAAACTGCGCCTTGGCCGAATCAAGATGCTCGGGCAGGGCGTAATAGTTTAGTGCCAGCGGTCCTTTTTCGCCGGTATAAGTTTCCGACCAATGTTCATACCGGCCAATGTTGAGGTTGACACCGTAATTATTGATCGGATTGACAACGTACCAATCAAATGTGCGGGTGTGATCGGGGTTGCTCGTTACCCGGCGAAGTCGTCCGTTTGAGACATCCGTCAGATCTTCGGGAACGGTTACACTAATAGCCATCGAGTCTGGTTCGTCGTACATATGGTCTTTACACGGCCACCACGCGCTGGCACCCAATCCCTGGCAGGCCGTCGCAATAAACCAATTTCCGGCCTTATCGCGCGACCAAACAAGGCCGCCATCCCAGGGCGGGCGTTTCGCGACACGCGGTTTTCCGGCATAATGCACCGTTATGGCCTCCGTCTGACCAGCTTTTTGCAGCTTAGTCAATGTCACAAAGTACGCGTTTCCGTCCTGCCGAATGCCGAGCGATTTTCCATCTTGCTCCACACGCAACACCCGCATCGGACGCTGAAGATCTACCTGCATGGTCTGGCCCGGTTTCAGCACGCGATACCGAATTTCTGTTGAACCACTCAACGTACTATCGGTGGGTTGAACACGAACGGTGAGGTGATAAAATGCCAAATCCCACCAGTCACGTTCGGGCGTTATGGAACCGCGAAGGGTGTCAGCATGGGTAAATTCACTTTTCTGAGCCAGAGCCAGAACGGGCAAGATCAATAGCAAATACAGAGATAAGAGCCGAATCATAGCGTAAGTGTGCGGTTATCGTGGGCCGGGAGGGCAGTTTTTAAGCAGGTAATTGGTGTACAGCGTATGCAAGTGCTGAGTGGTTCCTTCACCTTCATAAATCCCATGCGAGCGATTCGGATAAGGCATTACCTGAAACTGTTTATTGTATTTCACCAACTCATTAATCAGCAACTCGGCATTGTCGTAATGCACATTATCGTCGCCGGTGCCGTGAATATATAGTAAATTCCCGCGTAAGTTTTTGGCGTAGGTAATGGCCGATCCAGCCACAAAATCCTCCCGGTTCTCCTGCGGCAACCCCATATAGCGTTCTTGATAAATATTATCGTAAAAGAGCTGATTGCCAACAGCCGCAACGGCAATACCCGTTTTGTAAATGTCGGGGTATTGAAACATAAGATGCAGGCTTGTGGAACCTCCCCCACTCCATCCCCACACGGCAACACGGCTGGTATCGATATAGGCATGTTGCGAAAATAGTTTCCGCGCACCCATCGCCTGATCGCGAATGTTGATGCGGCCAATATTCCGATAGATAGATTTACGCCAGGCAGCGCCCTTCAAATTGGGCGTTCCCCGGTTGTCTAGCGCCACATAAATGTAGCCCGCTTTGGCCATGTCGCCGTTAAAAAGCGAATTCTGCCCCACCCCAAAATTATCGTTGACGGTGCTGCTTGCCGGTTCGCCATACACGTAAAAAACAATCGGGTATTTTTTGGTGCTATCGAAATCAACGGGCTTTGCCATCCAGCCATCAAGGGAAACGCCATCGTCGGTCGTAAGATTAAAAAAACTGACATTCGGTTTGGCAACGAGTCTCATCCGCGTTGCAATGCTTTCGGCGGAGTTCACGGCTTTATGATCGGGCAGGCTTACCCACTCTCGAACGGGCGGTGTCTGGTAATTTGTGAAGGTGTGCTGAGCCAGTTTGCCGTTGGGCGAGAGGGTGTAACCGTGTGTGCCAGCCAGTTCGGCGGGGGTTAGGCGTTCGGCTTTTCCTTTACCATCCAGGCGTGTTCGGTATAGATACCGTTGGTTTGTATTTTGGGGGGAAGCCGTAAAATAAATCTGGTTGGTGGCTTCGTCGATGGCGTTAACCACCCCAATATCATACGAGCCGGGCGTTAGCAATACTTCTTTTTTACCGTCGATGGAAAGCCGGTATAGATGCCGCCATCCGTCTTTTTCGGATACCCATACAAATGCTTTACCACCATCCAGCCAATCCCAGCCGCTTGGATTTTCTTTCGCATCGACCCAAGCGTTATTCGTTTCCGTATAAATTGGCGTGACAGATTTAGCCGCCAGATTGCAGATGAGCAATTTATTTTCGTTTTGTTTTCGGTTTAGTTGCTCCACAATCAGACTGCCGCCCCCAGGCAACCACTCCATGCGCGTCAGATAATGTTGCTGTGGGTCGCCGGGAATAGGTAACCAGGCAGTTGGCCCACCCGATGCAGCCACGACTCCAATACGCGTTGGCGATGGACTTTCGCCCACTTTCGGGTACTCCACCGGTACCACATGCGAATAGATGGAATCGGTCGTATTGAGCATCAGATAATCCCGAATGTGGGTCGCATCTACCTGCCAGTAAGCAATTTGTTTACTGTCGGGACTCCACCGAAATCCATCGCGGCAATCAAATTCCTCCTCATATACCCAGTCGAAGGTGCCGTTGATACGCTTGCGGGTGCCATCGGTTGTAAGTTGGGTCGTTTGTCCCGTCGCTACATTTTCTACGAACAGATTATGTTCGCTCACATACCCTACATTTTTTCCGTCTGGCGACAGTTTGGCATACATCAGCGATTGCGCCGGGCGTTTATTACTCGCCGATTGCCCAAGCTGCCGGGCCTGTCCGCTCGCTCGATTAATCAGATAATAATCACCTTTGGTGTTGTACCGCCAAACACGGGCAGCGTTCGTAAAAATCAGCACATTAGCGCTATCGGGCGTAAAGGCAAAGTCGATAACGGGCATTACCTGTTCACTGCCAGGCCGATGCAGTTTCTCTTTGGCGACTAAAATCGTTTTCTGGCCGGTACGAATATTCGTTTGAACAAGGCCTCCGGGTTCCAAGGCCACCGAAGCATTGCCATCGGCAGTCCAGTGCATCTACCGACCGGGTATCTGAGCCTCTGCTGTTGAGACAGTTAAGCAAATCAGTAAAGCTGGCAGGAATTGACGTGTACTAAAAAAAGACGAGATCACAGAATGAAGTGTATGATTAAGGTTAGCTACCTTCAAAAATACAGCATTTTCCGGGTTCCCGTCTCTTTCTAACCTTACTCAATTACTTACATCACGACTCAATCGTTTTTGATTCTGCTGAAATCGGTAAAGTAACGGGCGTTCGGTAGCTACGCACCAGAAAATAAATGCCTAACAACACAGCCGGGATACTCAAAAGCTGGCCCACATTGAGCGGTAAGTTATCTTCAAACGGCACCTGATTTTCTTTCAGGTATTCGTAAAAGAATCGTAGACCAAAGATCCAGATCATAAAAATTCCCAGCATACTGCCGCGTGGCGTCCGTTCCTTTTGGCTATTCCAGTACCAGAACAAGATAACAAACAGGACTAAACAAGAAATCGATTCGTACAATTGCGCCGGGTGACGGGGAATTTTGGCGTATTCACTATTATTCATGAATACAAATGCCCAGGGCAAATCGGTAGGACGCCCCACAATTTCGGAGTTCATCAGGTTACCGAAACGGATGCACGCTCCCGCCAACGCCACCACAATAACGATGCGGTCGC
The DNA here is from genome assembly GCA_964263725.1 of Spirosoma sp. GTDB lineage: Bacteria > Bacteroidota > Bacteroidia > Cytophagales > Spirosomataceae > Spirosoma. The sequence continues at coordinate 537 of CAXVWN010000165.1, read as the reverse complement.
ACACCCATAAGTACGTCTGATTGGTCAGTATACTTTCTTTTCGGCGCGAGTACAGCCATAGACCTGTCATAATGCCAATGATAGCCCCGTGGCTGGCTAAACCCGCAAATGGGGGTGTAATAACCGTTAATGGGTGGTGAAACAAAACATCTGGTTCGTAAAAAAGAAAATGGCCGAAACGGGCACCTACAATTGTTGATACGACCATGTAAATCAGCAAGCTATCGGTATCGGCAAGAGGTTTTTTTTCTTTTTTGAAAACGTAGCCCATAATCTGCATGCCAATCAGGAAACCAAGTGCGAAGAGCAGTCCATACCAACGCACCGAGAACGAGCCAATGTGAAAAATTTCGGGATTAACCTCCCAGATAACGTATTGCAGCATAAGGAATCAGAGTCAACGTCGGTTATATAACGAACGACGGCGGGCAAAGATACGGATTGCGGGAAAGTTTTTGGCCGTTTTAGTGTTTACGAGTTTATGATGAAGTCAATTCTGATCGGACTCGTTAAGGGATATCAGGCCATTGTGTCACC
>CAXVWN010000164.1:0-18265 GCA_964263725.1 Spirosoma sp. | reverse complement strand
TATCGGCGCAAAACTCCAGCCCTGGTTTAGCAGTGCCACGTATCTGGGTTACGTAGGGCGAATTGAACAGCAGTATTTTGGCTGAGGTTCCCAGCATTCCCACTCATTAATTATGCTTATTCAATCCCTAAAAACCTTATTTCGACGAGACCTAAACCGGTTGGAACAAGAACTTGAATTGTATCGGAATGAGGAAATAATATGGCACACGGAACGCGGTATTACCAACTCTGCCGGTAACCTTTGTCTGCATCTGGTTGGCAATCTGAACACATACATTGGCGCAGAACTTGGCAAGACGGGCTACATACGCCATCGTGAGCTTGAGTTTTCGCTCAAGAATATTCCCAGAGCAGAATTATTACAAAAGGTTGCGGAAACGATTTTAGTCGTTGAAAATGCGCTGGATACGCTGACCGTTGAGCAACTTGACGAAGAGTATCCAATGTTGGTTTTTGATGAGAAGACAACGACAGGCTATCTATTGGTGCATCTGACGACACACCTTTCCTATCACCTTGGCCAAATCAATTATCACCGTCGGTTACTGGATTTACCTTAGCTCTGGAATTACCCATTAAGCTTCCCGCTCCCATCGCAACTGTGCTGAATAGTAGTCCCCAAAGCATCGGTGAATGCTCCGTCTTTAGCCACAGACAAAAAAGCCAAACCCCAAACCCAATCGTCATTGACCATAGACAACCGGTTAGATTAGCCCGTTTCCAATAAATTCCGGCTGCCAATGGTACAAACAACGACACCAGGCTAAAGGCTGATGACTCGCCAACTAAGTCGAAGATGTTGGCATCGCGGGTGATGCTCATACCAACGCAGATAAGGCTGATGATGACAACAGACCAGCGGATAGTTTTCAAAAGGTCTTTGTCGCTGATATCTGGCCGAAAAAACTTCATAATATTCTCACCAAAGACGGTTGCTGGTGCCAATATGGCTCCGCTCGATACGCTCAGAATAGTCGATGTAACAGCACCAAAAAACAATACTTGCAAGGGCAAGCTTCCATGCCGCATAACCATATTCGGGATTATTAGCTGATTGTCTTTCGGTAAGTCAGGGTGGAGTAGCTTTGCCGCCAGGGCAATGAACAGGGGAAGCATCGCAATCGTCAAATACATTCCCGACGCTAAATATGACGCACGAACAGCCGTTTTTTCGGTCTTAGCGGCCATTACACGCTGAAATACATCCTGTTGTGGAATAGAACCTAAACCAATAGTTATCCAAGCCGCAATATAGGCAAGCCAGTCTTTTGTAGTGGATTGAGGAACAAATCGAAAAAATCCAGTCGGAGTCCGTTTTTGAATTGTTTCCCAACCCCCAACCTCGTTCCAGAGCAAAACGCCCAGTACCGCTAACGCCAAAATGATAATGAGGTTGTGAAAGAAATCAGTCACAGAAATTGACCACATACCGCCTAACAGCGTATACGCCATAACGACAGCAGCACTGGCAATAATGCAGTACTCGCGGGGCACATCCGTCACCACGCTTAACACGATGCCGATGGCAACAAGTTGAGCTGAAATCCAACTGAAATACGAAGGAATCACCATAATAGCCGATAACAATTCGGCCGACCGACCAAACCGGATTCGAAAGTAATCGGAGAAGGTTGTGATGTTAAGTCGGTAAAGGGGTCGGGCAAAGAAAGCGCCAACCAGCAACAGGCACAAAGCGGATCCGAAAGGCTCCTCGATTACGGCCATAAATCCACCTTCGACAAACATAGCCGGTGCGCCCATAATCGTTTCAGAGCCGAACCAAGTTGCAAACGTTACCGATGCCGCCAGCATTAGCGGCAACCACCGACCAGCCAGCACAAAATCCTGCGAAGTTGTTACGCGCCGGGCTGCCCATACCCCGACTGCCACGTTGGAAAGAAGATAAAGAGAAATGAAAAAGAGGAGCATAGCAAACGAGTCGAGACCGTTAAGCTACACAATCAGGCAATAAAAATTCCGTAAGCAGTTGAAATTAGTCAACCACTTACGGAACGGTAGTACAATTAGTTGCTACTAAACTATTACAATTTGAGTGTAGCAGGCAAATACTTGGCAATCAACCCTTCATAATAAGGTTTCAATTCGCTTACAACCGGTGGCTTTGGGCTTTTTGAATATAAATCGTATGGGTTAAATTTATCAACCCATTTAAACATTTCATGATCGTGTGCGTCCATAAGGTGATCGTAAGCACCCTCGCGGTGTTGCGAATAGAATGAATGATACCGCATCATGTACAAAGCCGGTTCTGGCATATAATTTTTCATGATCTGGTACAAATATTCATCGTGACCCCACGACATATGCACGTTACGAAGGCCACAATTGGGTTGGTAAATGCCATATTTTGTATTGTATCGCTCGTCGTAACTATCGGGGTTGTTTACGAAATATTCGGAATAGACAATCTTGTCGGAATGCTGGCAACCTACCGGGAACGTATCGCCAACAACTGCCCATTGTGGTTCACCAAACAGACATAATACTTTTCCCACATCATGCATAAGACCGGTCAATACGAACCAATCGGGATGACCGTCGGCACGAATAGCTTCGGCAGTTTGTAGAAGGTGTTGGAGTTGGTCGAGGTCGGTATCTGGGTCGGAGTCATCGACAAGCGTATTCAAAAACTCCATAGCTCCCCAAACAGGCAATTCTTTTTTGTTGAACGCCAAAAATTCACGCTCTTTCTCCCGAACGAAATCGTAGGTTTGGTAGGTATGATTGAGCCGGTAAAACTCCCGGACGGTATCACGCTCCGGCGTATCGTAGTTCCGGTAGTTTTCCTTTGCCTTATGTTCAGGCTCTGGATAACGAAGCAGTAGGTCGTCTTCCCACTGATCGAGGCTGGCAAGAGGGGCAATTTCGCTAATCATAACCAAAGAAAATTTAGAGAACAAATCTACAAATTTATTGCTGTTAACCAGCGACATAGAACAAATGTTACTGGCGGATCTAATTACTGAGTCAGGTCATCTAAGCGTAAGATGTCGCTCAATTCAGGGTTACCGACATCAGACAGAATTTTCAAAATAGTGGCCGCATTGGCTTTGTTATCTGCTCTGTTGGAAAAATAGGCCATCGAAAATTCTTTCGCCGGTATACTGACAACATAATTATTGAAACCGCATGTACTTCCTGAGTGAAATAGAATAGGATTACTAGGTTGGCAATAAAACCAACCCGCACTATAGTAACTACCGGGGATTTGGGGAATAGCTTTGCCGATACGCGTTATTGTTTTTGTCAAATCCAGTAAGGTATCCTTCCGAAGCGCATCGTTCCATTTTTGATAGTCAGTTAGCGAAGTATATACTCCCCCGTCACCTTTTGTCGCACTGGTTACGCTCTGGTCGGAGAAAATAAACGAATCAGCTTTTTTTCGGTAACCCATAGCACGGTTGGTAATTGGCTTACCAACTTCATATATAGTCGATTGGGTCATATTTAACGGTTGAAAAATCCGTTGCCGAATAAACGAGGCAAACGACTTTCCCGACACACGCTCAATAACCAAGGCCAGCAAACAATAGGCCGAATTACTGTAACGAAACTGGGTCCCCGGCTCAAAATAAAGTGAATCGCGACTTTTTAGCAGTGTTAGTATATCGGCGTCCAAAAGTTGTTCCCGCTGATTTGGGTCCATCACGGATTCATAGTCCAGAATCCCCGACGAATGCGTTAGCAAATCCCGAATTCGTACTTGATGACCAACGTGCGGGTTGAAATCCGTAAAGAATTTGGTTAGAGGATCATCCAAAGATAGTTTCCCTTCTTTCTCCAGGAGCAGAACTCCCATCGCAGTGAACTGTTTCGAGACAGATGCCATCCGAAAATTTGTTTCGGGCGTGATGGATAATTTCGTCTCGACATTTGCCAATCCGTAGCCGTTTTTATAGATCGTTTTCCCGTCAACGATGACCAGCAAAGCAGTTCCCGGCAACGTAGGCTGTGTGGTAGACCGCATTACGGAGTCAAGTCGATTCCGTAATTGCGCCAAGGCAGGCATTCCGATAAGCAGAAGTCCCATCACTATAAATTTTGTCATAAGTCTTACCAAAATACAGTATATAGTACAGCCAGAATACCAAAAATACCTACTGACCCAGCTATAAATGAGGGCGTTACACGGAACATCTGTCGATCAACAATAATCTTTTCTTCTGCTGGATATCCGGCCGGGTCAGTGAGCGAGACAACAACCATTAGAAGAATATCGATACAAAATACCCAGGTTGTTCGGTGAAGAAAGGGAATGGAATCAGCTTGAATACCAATTATATTTGTCACTTCCGGCCAGAATTTGAGCAACAATGACAGTGGCAGCGTTAGTATGGCAACCGTCATAGCGGCCCGATTTGTGGCTCGTTTCCAGAAGAAACCCAGTAAAAAAATGGAAAATATACCCGGTGTAACAAAGTTCGTGTATTCCTGAATGTATTGATATACCTGATCGAGCGACCGTAACATGGGGGCGATCCCAATGGCCACCGCAAAAGACACGACAACTGCCCAACGCCCAACATTCACGAGCTTTTGCTCCGACGCATTTTTATTAACGTACTTTTTATAAAGGTCGAGGGTAAAAATAGTTGAAATCGAATTGCATTTCCCTGCCAGAGAGGCCACAATAGCCGCTGTCAAAGCTGCAAATGCCAAGCCCTTCATGCCAACGGGCAGCAAATTCATTAGCACTGGGTAGGCATGGTCGGGCTTTACGACACCGGCTGCATCGGTCATCGCTTCCCGGAAGGGGCCACTCTGGTAAAGTACATACGCTGCGATACCCGGAATAACGACAATGATGGGTATCATTAATTTCAGAAATGCGGCAAACAGAATGCCACTACGGGCAGTCTTCAAATCGGCGCCTAAAGCCCGTTGCACAATATATTGATTGCAACCCCAGTAATAGAGGTTATTGAGCCACATACCGCCCGTTACCAACGCCATACCCGGCAGCACATCGTAGTGAGGAGTTTCTTTTGCAAAAAACATGTGAAAATGACTGTCGGCGTGTTCCCGAATGGCTAACAAACCATTCCAAACACCCGCCGTGCCGGTTTCCTGCGCCACTAATTGCAGGGATAAATAGGTAACGACCAACCCGCCGAAAACCAGAACAAGCACCTGAATGACATCTGTATAGCCAATTACCTTCATGCCGCCGAGCGTAATAAAAATGGCGAATACGGCCAGTCCGATGGTGCAGGCAGTAAACGAAATACCGACCAATGATTCAATAGCAATTGCTCCCAGATAAAGAATCGACGTTAGGTTGACCAGCACATAAACCACCAGCCAGAAGACCGCCAGAATGGTACTAACCGTGTCGCTGTACCGCTTCGCGATAAACTGCGGCATCGTATAGATGTGATTGCGAAGGTAGATTGGAATGAAAAATACGGCTACTATGATCAGGGTTGCCGCTGCGAACCATTCATACGATGAAATAGCCAGACCCATGGCAAAGCCTGACCCAGCCATGCCAATAAAGTGTTCAGCCGAAATATTGGAAGCTATCAATGAGGCTCCGATGGCCCACCAGGTAAGCGATCCTTCAGCCAGAAAGAATTCGGTCGTATTCATTTGAGCCGAGCGTTTGCGCCGATAGACCCAATAGCCATAGCCAACAACAATGATGAAATAGACGAAAAAAACGATGTAATCGGCTGTAGCGAGGTGATTCATGTGGGCAATAAAAAACGGGTGTCTTGTCAGTAAAGCAAGACACCCGTTTTTTATACCAAGTTACATAGCGTAACTCAAACTACACTACAACTTACTGAAATCAAATGTCTCCAGAAAAGCAGTTGTAAATTGACCAGAGCGGAATTTGGGATCGTCCATTAGTCGAATATGGAATGGGATCGTGGTTTTTATGCCCTCGATAACGAACTCCTGCAAAGCTCGTTTCATCCGGGTAATAACCTCTTCCCGCGATTGTCCCGATACAATTAGTTTAGCAATCATCGAATCGTAATTCGGTGGAATGGTATACCCGCTATACACGTGACTGTCGATCCGAATACCGTGTCCGCCAGGAAAGTGCAAATTTGTAATCTTACCGGGCGATGGTCGAAATCCATTGGCAGGGTCTTCGGCGTTGATTCGGCATTCCATCGCGTATAATTTCGGCGTATAATTTCGGCCTGAAATTTCGGCTCCGGCAGCTACTTTGATCTGCTCTTTGATTAGGTCAAAATCCGTTACCTCTTCAGTAATCGGGTGTTCAACCTGAATTCGGGTGTTCATTTCCATGAAATAAAACTCCCCGTGCTTATCGACCAGAAACTCAACCGTTCCAGCTCCTTCATAGCCAATGGCCTGCGCTCCCTTAATAGCCGCTTCACCCATTTTCTCCCGAAGCTCGGGCGATACAACCGGCGAAGGGGTTTCTTCTACCAATTTCTGGTGCCGACGCTGGATGGAACAATCGCGTTCTGACAGGTGGCAAACTTTCCCGTATTGATCACCTACAATCTGTATTTCGATGTGACGTGGCTCTTCTACGTATTTCTCGAGATATAAGCCATCATTGCCAAAAGCGGCTCCGGCTTCGGTGCGGGCGTCATTCCAAGCTTTTTCAAAATCGGCCTCTGTCCGAACAATACGCATTCCTCGTCCACCACCACCAGCTGTTGCTTTCACAATAACGGGGTAACCAATTCCAACAGACAATTTTTTGCCCTGCTCAACGGATTCGAGCAAACCTACCGAGCCAGGAATGACGGGTACACCTGCGGCCTGCATGGTCGCTTTTGCCGTTGCTTTGTCACCCATACCGTTAATCTGCTCGGCAGTAGCACCAATAAACTTAATGCCGTAATCGGCACAGATTTGTGAAAATTCAGCGTTTTCAGACAAGAATCCATAGCCTGGGTGAATGGCATCGGCACCTGTTACTTCAGCAGCCGAAATAATGCTCGGGATACTCAGATACGATTGCTTGCTGGCAGGCGGGCCAATACAAACGGCTTCATCGGCGAAGCGCACGTGCAGGCTATCGCGATCAGCCGTTGAATAAACGGCCACCGTTTTGATACCCATTTCGCGGCACGTCCGAATAATGCGCAGCGCGATTTCTCCCCGGTTGGCAATTAATATTTTCTTAAACATAACTTAAAGAGCGAAAGAGTGAAAGAGTGGAAGAGCGAAAGGTGATGCAGGTTTTATGCACTCTTTCGCTCTTCCACTCTTTCACCGCACCGGCGGCCCGGTCTTTATTTTTAAATGGGTTCTACCAAAAACAGAGGCTGATCGTACTCAACTGGTGTGGCGTTCTCAACAAGCACCTTAACGATACGGCCCGACACTTCAGATTCTATTTCGTTAAATAGTTTCATGGCTTCGATAATGCAAACCACTTTACCTTCTGTTACACTGTCGCCCACTTCAGCAAGCATAGGCGATTCAGGATTAGCCGATCGGTAGAACGTTCCGATCATCGGCGATTTGATGGTAATGTAGTTGGACGTATCGACTTTAGGGGCTGCCGGTGGAGCGGCAGGCGTTGCCGATGCGGGAGCCTGCACTTGAGCCACCGGTGCCTGGGCCACGGGTGCAACTGGTGCAGGTGCCATTGTTGGCACACCAGACCCATAACGCTTGACACTGATTTTCAGGTCGTTGGTTTCGATGTTAACTTCGTCTAAACCCGATTGCGAGATAAAGTCGATTAGTTGCTGTATGTCTTTTGTGCTCATAATTGTTAGTCAGACAGTTGGGAAGCGGATCAGTTTCAGCACTGTCTGACTGTGTAACTGGTCATCTGTTTGGCTACTTTATTTAACTCGTTCTACGTAATCACGGGTGCGGGTATCAACCCGAATTTTCTGCCCTGACTCAATAAAGAGCGGCACCATAATTTTTGCCCCCGACTCTACTTCAACTCGCTTTTTGGGACTGTTTGCCGTGTCACCTTTCATACCTGGCTCAGCATAAGTCACTTCCAGTTCAACGAAAGGCGGTAACTCGCACGACAGGGGTACATCGCTATCGGCATTAATTAAAATTTCGACTTCCTGTCCTTCTTTCATTAGATCAGATCCTTCAACGATTTTTTCGCTCAGGTTAATCTGGTCAAACGATTCCTGGTCCATAAAGTTATAACCCGATTCGTCTTTGTAAAGGTATTGGAATTTACGGCGTTCAACTCGTACCGGAAAAATTGTTACTCCCGCATTAAAGGTGTTATCAATTACCCGGCCCGTGGTCAGGCTTTTCAGTTTAGTCCGTACAAAGGCTGCGCCTTTACCCGGTTTGACGTGTTGAAAATCAGTGATTTGAAAAAGGTCGTTATTGTAGTTGAGAACCAATCCGTTGCGGATATCTGCGGTCGTTGCCATGTCAAAAATATAGGATGTTAAACGTATGAGGTATACTAAAGTCCACTCAGAAATCTATAAGGCTTCAGCATACATCATATACTAAATTAATAGGCCCACTTTACATAAGCGGCTCCCCATGTAAAGCCGCCACCAAAAGCGGCCAGAACTAAATTGTCGCCTTTTTTGAGTTGCGACTCATAGTCGAACAGACAAAGCGGAATGGTAGCCGCGGTGGTATTTCCATATTTATGGATAGTCATCATGACCCGTTCGGGTAGAATACCCATTCGATGCGCCGTTGCGTCGATAATGCGCTTATTGGCTTGATGCGGCACCAACCAGGCTACATCGTCGCCAGCGAGGTTATTCCGCTCCATAATTTCAGCCGACACATCAGCCATATTCTTTACCGCGAATTTAAAGACTGATGGGCCATCCTGATAAACGTAATGCCAGCGTTTTTCGACGGTCTCATGCGTGGGTGGATATCGGCTGCCGCCCGCTTTCTGAAATAAGTGACTTTGCCCGGCGCCGTCCGACTTAATAATGGTATCCAGAATACCCAAACCTTCGGTGCTAGGTTCGAGCATAACAGCTCCAGCCCCATCGCCAAATAACACACAAGTCGTTCGATCGGTGTAATCAACAATGGCCGACATTTTATCAGCCCCAACGATGACTATTTTTTTGTATTTTCCTGTCTCAATAAATTGAGACCCTACAGTAAGAGCATACAGAAAACCGGAACAAGCGGCCTGAATATCAAAACTTCCCACATTGCGAATGCCAACCATGTCGCAAATTAGATTTGCGGTACACGGAAATACATAATCGGGAGTGGTGGTAGCGCAGATGAGTAAATCGACTTCTTCGGGCTTGATATTCAACTTTTCGAGCAAACCTGCCACGGCTTTTGCCCCCATATGCGAAGACCCCATACCTTCGCCTTTTAGAATATGTCGTTCTTTAATACCGGTACGGCTTGTAATCCATTCATCATTCGTATCCACCATACGTTCCAATTCGGCATTGGTCAACACGTAATCAGGAACGTAACCGTGGATTCCAGTTATGGCAGCTTTACTCATAGGATAATACAGTTATCAGTAAACAGTAGCCAGTGAACAGTTATCAGTGGATCAGATAATCAAAAGCTGTTTACTGTTCACTGATACGTGTCAACTCCTAACTGAGTGCCTGTGCAATTTTAGTATATGCGTCGGACTCAACCTGCCGGATGGCCAGACCAATCATATTTTTGATGGCTAACGGCGACGAAATACCGTGGGCAATAATTACATTCCCGTTAACCCCCAGAATTGGACTTCCACCAACAGATTCGTAATTGGTTTTATCCAGGAACTCATCGCTGATGCCCCGTTGCGCGGCCACCCTAAAAAAGGACTCACCCAATTTAAACATCGCATTGCCTGTAAAACCGTCCGCAATAATAACGTCGGCGTGTCCGCCAAAGAAATCACCACCTTCAATATTACCAACAAAATTAATCCGGTTATTTTCTTTTAGGAGTTGATGTGCAGCCTGGGCCACTAATGAGCCTTTCTGTTCTTCAGAGCCAATATTCATCAACGCCACGCGTGGCTTTGCGATATTAAAGGTACACTGAGCATAGATAGAGCCTATTTCGCCGAACTGGGCCAGCATTTCGGGTTTGCAGTCTGCATTAGCCCCAATGTCGAGCATAACCGCATAACCACCAGTAATTTGCGGCACAAAACCAGCAATACACGGCCGCAGAACACCTTCAATAGCTTTTATACTAAATAAAGCACCTACGTGCATAGCACCCGTGTTACCTGCACTACAAAATGCCTGAACCTTACCTTCTTTCAAAAGTTTAAACCCAACCCCGATACTGGAATTGGGTTTCTGCGAGAGAGCTTTGGTTGGGTGCTCGCTCATATCAATAACGTCATCGGCATTGACCAATTCCAGATTGGCAACTTCAGACGTACTATGCTTTTGCACTAACTCCTGCATAATAGCTTGCTTGCCAATCAGCACGATAGCTACATTTTCCGGCAATTCAGCAGCGGCCATCAACACTCCTTCCACAATAGCTTCGGGAGCAAAATCGCCACCCATTGCGTCCACTGCAATTTTCATTGACTCCGTTTGTTCAATACCCCCCAGTTAAGCTGGATTTGAAATTAAATACGCGTAAAAATAGGGAGGTGGCAGGCAATAAAAAAGTATTTCGCGTTCATCTTCGGAAAGACGTCGACGAAATACTTTTCAAAAATGGGCGAGATTTAGGCTGTTTTGGCGTAATTCTCAATAATCATTTGCCCTTTATAGAACAGATTGCCCTCAAAAACGTGGGCGTGATGGCGCTCGTGTACTTCGCCGGTTTGGGCGTCGGTTGAAAGCGCTACAGGCGTAGCCTTGTAATGCGTTCTGCGCTTATCGCGCCGGGTGCTGGAGTGGCGTCGTTTGGGGTGTGCCATGTCAGTTTACAGTTGTCAGTTATCAGTTATCAGCTACGGCCCATAGGCCACAACTGTTTAATTATCACTCAGTTTTCGCAAAGCGGCCCAGCGAGGATCAATAGTCGTCTGGTCGTCTGCATCATTATCATTATTCGTTACTTCTCCAGAACGGTAAATAAGCTTGCCGTTTTGATCGTCGTCGTCCTGATCGTCTTCTTCGTCCCGAAAACGGGGGTGAAGCCGTTTCATTGGCAGCGATAAACTTATGAACTCAAAAATGTAGCGGGCTACATTAATCGTTGTCGTATTCCGTTCGATGAGTTCAATTTCGTCGCTCAGTTCCTCGTTGTGGTCGCCAAATTTCAGCAACATTGTCTGCTGCGTATCTACTGGCTCATCATATTCGTCAAGGCTCCGGTCGCAGATTTGCTCGACAACTCCCACAATATGGAAATCTAGCCGGATCATCGTCTCCGATTTTTCAAGCACTAAATGTGTTTGAACGTTGCCTGCTTTGATCAGATCCTGTTCAAGCGCGGTAAAAAACGTATTGTCCGACGTAAAGTCGTATTCGTAACGTTTAGTATCAAGCCCGACGATATGAATGTCGTATGCGCGTAATAGGTTCACCTCGTATCTCCTCCGCTCCGGCGGCCCGGTCCAAAAATTAAGACCGCAAAGGTACGAAACGTTTGTTAATCAGGAAAGTAATGAGCAAAAAATTAGTTGATCATCTCAATTCACGATTGTTTGAGCAGATCATTTGTTTTGCCAGCAAATTCATTGACCTTCAGGCGGTAAAGGTAAGCCAAGTATATGTCAAGTTTTGAGGTTGTTAAATTTTTTAAACTACACGCCTACTTGAATCGAAACGATAATGGTATCCAACATCATTAGTCTTACCTCCTTTGCCGTTCTGATTCGCATTCTGGCCAATCCACTTTCCAATGTATTTCAGAAACAATTGACCCAGCGAACGGCCAACCCACTGTTCGTTATCTCGGCTACGTATGGCGTTTTGATGCTGGTTTGCCTGGGATTTTGGGCACAACTTCACTTTACGAGTCTATCGTTCGAATTCTGGCAAAGTATGCTGATAGCCAGTTTGTTTGCCATGTTCGGCAATGTGTTTCTGGTGAAAGCCATGCATCTGGGCGATCTATCGGTTTTGGGGCCAATAAATGCTTACAAAGCTATAATAGGTATGCTCATCGGTATATTTCTGCTGAACGAAATACCCGGCTGGTGGGGGCTTGCGGGTGTGTTTTTGATTGTGGCAGGCAGTTATATTGTGCTGACCAACAAGCAAAAACTTTCTGAAGGCTCGTCGCCGTCGATTAATACAGGTATATTTCAGCGGCCGGAAGTTAAATTACGACTGGCCGCTTTGGCCTTTTCAGCTATCGACGGGGCGTTTTTAAAAAAAGCTATTCTTCTTTCATCACCAACCATTGCTTTTTTTTATTGGTGCTTACTGGGCTTTGGATTCACGTTTGTCTGGATTTCACTAACGATGCGAACCACTTGGCGTACTCAGGCAGCGCTGCTCCTTTCGCAGAAAACCACTTATCTGGCGCTATGTGCAACCGTTGGCATAACCCAAATGGCGAGTAATATTGTCCTGGAACGCATGCCTGTTGGGTATGCCTTAGCCTTGTTTCAAACATCAGCCCTGGTGAGTGTCTTGTTTGGGTATCAGTTCTTCAACGAACAAAATATCCTGCAAAAACTCATTGGGGCATGTATTATGGTTGCCGGAGCCGTGTTAATTACTGCTCTTGGATAACTATCCTTCCAGCTTGCGCGTTATTGTTACCTAACTATTTTTCTATTATGGCTCAGTACCAACTTGTCGAAAAACACACGATCGAGCACCACAACGAGTATTATGAGGTGCGTTCAACTCAAAATGATGACCAGCCTAAAAGCCTGTTTTTCACCACTAATGACGAAAATTTGGAAGATGTTGCGACCGCTGTCGTTGCCGATCATATGCCGGGCGTTAAGCATTGGACAGTAGTTCCACACCGCAAAGACAATTGATTTACCTTTGCTAATACGATCGAATACAAAATTTTAATGAAGTTTTGAACAATCTTTATTGATTATAGTTACGCTAAACTTTATATTCACAAAACGAATATAAAGAATCGCTCAGGTGCGATTTCTACCGTAACGTGTAACGATGAAGAGTAGACAAACGCTGCGTTTAGTAGGTTTAGTTATTGGCTTAAGTTACCAGTTATCAATCGGTCAGGTACTCACACCCGCCCAGACCCGTACTGATTTAAGCTATCTGAAACGTAAACTCGATTTGCTCCATCCGGGAATGGGTTACTATACGCCCCAGCCCCGAATGGAGCAATTATATGACTCCTTGTATAATCGGCTGACAGCGCCGATCAATTACCAGGCGTTTTTCCATCATGTCAGCCCACTCGTGGCCGCCCTGAAAGACGGCCACACGAACCTGAACCATCGCAAAAATTACATTGGGAAGAGCACACGCTTTTTGCCCTTTTATATCCGTCTGGTAGAATCACAGTATTTTATCAGTCATAATGTTTCGGCAGATACGAGTCTTCAGCGCGGTACTGAGTTACTGACTATCAATGGCCGATCGGTGGCCGATTTGCATCATGAGCTAATGAATACCGATCATTCTGGCTCTGATGGAGACAATCTCACCGGGCGTCGGCAGTGGAGTTTGGTACAGTTTGCCGACTATTACGCAGCCTGGTTTGGTTCAGCAGACTTAATTACTATTACGTATCGGCTGGCGAATGATAGCCTTGTTCGGCAAACGAATTTAACGTGTCTGTCCCTACAGGATTTTCGGACAACGATACGGCGTCGATATGGCGTGGAGATTGACCAACGGCCTAATTTATCGGTTCGCGTGGTAGACACGCTTACGCATACAGCCGTATTACGCGTTTCTTCGTTCATGGGTTTCAAGAAAAAAGATCCCTTTCAATGGGCGTTTAATCGGCGCTTAAAGCGGGCATTCAAGCAATTGAGACAGGACAACATACAAAATCTGGTCGTCGATATGCAGGGGAATGGCGGTGGAATTGTCATGAATTCAGGCCGGTTGTTACGGTACTGGATGCCGAAGCCGTTCCGCATTATGGAGCACGAAGAAATGAAACGAGCCGCCCGCGCCGAACTCGTAACCCGCTGGAATCCGTTATCGGCGCTAAATTTCAGCCTGCAATACAGAACTGACAATGCAGGTGGCTTTGCCAGTCGGTCGGCAAACCGGCGCTATCGACCCCGCCACCGGGACGCGTTTACCGGAAACCTTTATTTCCTGATGAATGGCGCATCATTCTCGGCCGCGACGTCTGTTCTGGCAAAAACCCTCGATGCCGGTATGGGTACGTTTGTTGGCGAAGCCAGTGGCAGCGCTTACTGGGGTGATTTTGCCGGGCATTTTAAAACGGTGACGTTACCAAACTCACGACTTCAGGTACGAATACCACTCAAGAAGTTAACGCATGCTGTTGGAACAGATCGAGCGAATGGGTTTACGGTTGAACCAGATTTTACCGTCATGCGTAGTTACGATGACCTGATGTCCAACCGGGATTATATATTGGATTACACGCTTCGGCTGATTCGGGAAGGAATCGTGGTTCGACCGGGCCTGGAGAAACAATCGATTCAGAATCGGGCGTTGCAGGCTTCACGGTAAAGCTGTACCTTTATACAGTATTCGAAACATCGTTTATAGTATTCGGTTAGCAATTATCAGGTAGCAGTTTAGTAACGCATTGACCTATTACGGCCGAAGATCTTAAAATTATTCTTTTGTGTATTGTATCGTTGACGTTGAAACGACTGGGGGCGTAAAAGGCCCTACCCGTATTACCGAAATTGCCATCTTCCGTCACGACGGACAGCAAGTGGTTGACTCATTCCATTCACTGCTCAATCCCGGTTGCCCGATTCCACCATTTATCCGACACCTGACCGGCATTTCCAACGAAATGGTTCAGGACGCGCCCACCTTTGCCGACGTCGCCAAGGATATACTGACTATTACTCAGGACGCCATTTTTGTGGCTCATAATGTTGGCTTCGACTTCAGCTTCATTCAAAAAGAATTGAATTGGCTAGGCCACGATTATTTACGTCGGACGCTTTGTACGGTTCGCACGAGCCGGAAACTGCTTCCAGGTCATCCTTCCTATAGTTTAGGCAAGCTTTGCCGTTCTCTCGAAATTCCGCTCAACGGTCGCCACCGGGCACAAGGCGACGCGGCTGCTACGGTATTATTATTTGAGATGTTGCTACAGAATGATTCACAGGGATTAATTCCCCGCATTAACCCTCGTATCGAGTATACACGTTAGCCTTATAGTGGCAGATCAATTCGCGATCTAGGCGACGGTCGCTTGTTAACCGAGGTGATTGGCACTTCAATCGTGACCTGTACACCCAGATCAGGCTGGTTTTGCCATGTAATTCGGCCACCCAAAATTGCTACTCGTGATTCAATATTTCCGATTCCCAGGCCTGATGATTTTTTTTGCGTTTGCTCATAATTGAAGCCTCGCCCATTATCCTGGTAAATGAGCACAATCCGGTCGGCCTGTCGCACCATATGCAAATCTATCTGATTGGCGTTGGCGTGTTTAAGTGAATTACTGATTAGTTCCTGTGTAATCCGATATAACATTACTTCCAGATCAGAAGAAAGCCGATTATCGTGCTCGTTTGGGCCATCGGGGGCAAACTGGGCATTAATGATACCGCTGGCTGTGACTCGAAAAAACAATTCCTCAACAGCAGCTACGTACCCATGCCGCTCCAGGGTTTGCGGATTCAGTTTCCGAAGCAGATTTCTAACATCACTAATGGTATCATTAATTAACTGAAATATGGTTGTTTTCAGGGCCAGAATAGCTGGAGTTTCACCAGCCAGTTGGGTAAGCTGTGTCGTATACAACTTAATGGTTGCCAAGCGGGTCCCGATTTCGTCGTGTACATCCCGGGCGATATCTTTTTTTACCTGCTCCTGAATATCATAAGCCAGCCGCAGGCGATCGGCCTGTTGGGTACGAATAGTAGTTTCGCGCTGCCGTATCCACACCCAAATGGCAGCCGTTATTAAAACAATAGTTAGCAGTATAAACGGCAATTTCAGCCAGAAAGGAGGTTCAATATGAATGGCTAATGTCCGGGTATGAGCACTCCAGTGTCCATCCTGATTAGCAGCTTTTACCTGGAATTTATAATCACCGGGTGGCAAATTAGCATACCGAACGTAGTTGCGTTCTCCAGCCGTAACCCAGTGATCATCATAATTAGTCAGTTGATATTGGTAACTATTGTGCCCGTTGCTGGTATAATCGAGAGCCGAAAATTCTAACGACAACGTATTCTGGGTATGATCAATATCAATACGTGTAGCCTCATCAACGTAGGTATCCCCACTAAATGGCTTTTCGTTAATAGTGAGTGAATAAATGTGAACATATGGGTTGAATGAACTAGTGCGAAATGCATCGGGCATACAGCGGTTAAAGCCATTGACGCCCCCAAAATACAGTTCACCAGCGGCAGTTTTCAAAAAAGCATTTCCATTGAATTCATAGCTCTGAAGGCCGTCATTCGGCATGAAGTTTTTGATCGTTTGAGTAGCCGGATTAAGTCGGGCGATGCCTCGATTGGTGCTCGCCCAAATGTTATTCTGGGCGTCGGAAAGTGTTCCGTACACAAACGAGTTGGCTAATCCATGACGCTCGGTATAAAGTCGAAAACGGTTGGTACGGTTAGTCAACGCAACTAAGCCCCGGTCGCTGGCAAGCCATATAGTTTGTTGACTGTCATCAGGACGGATGTTCAATATGGTATATCCTTTTAGGCCTGACTTAATAAATTTCCAGGGATTATCAGAAGCATTTTTTGGCTGATTAGGAGCCGATGCCGACCACTGATAGCAATAATAACCATTCAGAAAGGTACCAACCCACAGTTGTTGGGTTGTAGCATTGTAAGTGAGACTAAAGATATTCTGATTGTCCAGAATGGGTACTTTTGACCATCGGCGCCGTTGCGGATTCAGCGCGTACAAACCTCCTTCAGTTGCCGCAATCAGCATGGTATCAGAAATGCTGACCAGGTTACGAACGTAGTTATCGGCAACTAAACTACTTATGGATGAGGCAAATAAAACAGGATCAAATGTTTTGGTTTCTGGTTTGTACGCTAATACCCCACCCGGAACGCCTACCCAAATCCGCCGTTGGGGGTCCCGGTATAAGCTTTTGGCAATTATTGGTACCGATCCACTTTTCGACGGTACACGAGTACGTGTCAGGTAACGTTCCACAATCCGGTTACTACGCGGGTCCAGGATATTGATGCCATTTTCGGTAACAACCCAGATTCGATCAAATCGCTCTTCCAGAAATCCCCGAATCGTATAATTGTTCAGCTTTTGATTATCGGGCAGCGTATCCGTCGATATACTTTTTGCCATGCCGCCAAACAGAAAAGCGTCGGGCACAATACGAGCCAGCCCATCCGGGTCGGTATTTGCCCAGATTAAGCCCGAATTATCGACGTAAATTTTGCTGATTTTAAATTCGCTCAGTCGGCGGGTGGTATTCGTATATTCATTTACCTGCCCAAACAGTCTTGATCGTCGGTCGAAATAAAGAACACCGTCGCGTTGCGTACCGAGCCAGAGTTGCCCGCGCTGATCGAGAGCAAGGCTGTAAATAGGACTAATGGGCTTGGCACCGACAGTTTCATACGTCTGGTAATTCTGGTGACGATAATCGAACCGAATCAGGCCCGTATCGGTGCCAATCCAGGCAATGTTTTCTGCATCAATAAAGAACGAAAATACGACCCGCTCCGGACCAAACTGATTCTGAGGATGGTTACTAAAATAATGGGAAAGCGTACGGGTATTAATATTGTAACGCATCAGACCCGTTGGCGCATGCAGCCAAATATCGCCCGCTGGCGTTCGAACCGTTGAGCTTTGCAAGTCATATTCTTTTGTGGGATGCAGGTCAGCTGATAGAATAGTTTTCTGTCTCTGTCGGTAATCATAGCGGACTAAGCCTTCGGCATCGCTGAGGTATAATAACTCCGTCTGACTAACAAAAAACGGTAGTGTCCGGCTGGGTATCCGCTTCGGGCTATCCGAAAAAAAACAGTCGAATCGGTCATGTTTACGATCGTATCGATTGAGTCCGTCTTCGGTACCAATCCATAAATTACCGTCGGGGTCTTCTACAATGCCAAAAATGTTGATGCCCCGTATCGTGCCCGGAACAACAGCACCGTTTTTACCCAGTGCCGGGCGATAAGTTCGAAAGTGATGGCCGTCGTAACGATTCAGGCCATCCTGCGTACCAAACCACAGAAACCCCCGGCTATCTTTCAACATATAATAGACCGAACCCTGTGTTAACCCATCGCTTACGCCAATATGATCGAC
>CAXVWN010000163.1:0-11657 GCA_964263725.1 Spirosoma sp. | reverse complement strand
GTCCTGCTGTACTTTGGGGGTGGCGGTTGCCGTTAGCGCGATGACGGGCAGATTCCCAATATTATCAACAATACCGCGAATTTTCCGGTACTCGGGTCGGAAATCATGTCCCCATTCGGAGATACAGTGCGCTTCGTCGATGGCCACGAACGAAATATTGGCTTTCTTCAAAAAGTCCAAATTCTCTTCTTTGGTCAACGACTCGGGCGCAATATAAAGTAGCTTGAGCGAACTGTTGAGCGTATCTTTCTTAACCTTGTTCATCTCTGCCTTCGAGAGCGTCGAATTCAGAAACTGGGCATTGATTACGAAGGCATTTAACTGATCAACCTGATTTTTCATCAGCGCAATCAGGGGGGAAATAACAACCGCAGTACCCTCACTTACAATAGCGGGTAGTTGATAGCATAGAGACTTGCCAGCACCTGTAGGCATAATAACAAAGGTGTTGCGCCCTGCCAGGATACTATAAATAATGGCTTCCTGTTCTCCCCGAAACTGGCCATACCCAAAAATTTCTTTTAGTCGCTCTTTAAGAGTTGTATGGACCGACTGATCAACCTGCATCATTCTAGAAATCGTACAAAAGTTACTTTACTCTATATGCTTGCCGTATCTTTGCCTAATAAAGTTAGCGAATATACACAGCAAACTATTCCTGATTATCAAACTAACGTTGAAAGTAATAAAAAATCCCAAGACTATTGCCCGTTCGGTTTTGTTAGCCGAAGCTGAAGCAATCCGCAACGCCGTTGAGTTGCTCGATGATCAATTCGATGAAGCTGTCGAGATGATCTTAAGTACTTCGGGCCGCTTGGTAGTGACAGGCGTGGGCAAAAGTGCCCTGATTGGCCAGAAAATCGTGGCGACGATGAACTCGACGGGCACCCCGTCCTTATTCATGCACGCGGCCGATGCTATACACGGCGATTTGGGTATGATCCAAACGGACGATGTGGTGCTGTTGATTTCAAAGAGCGGCAATACAGCTGAAATTAAGGTACTGATTCCTTTGCTAAAGCGAATGGGCGTTCGGCTAATTGCGCTTGTTAGCGCCCGTGATTCGTATCTGGCCCAGCACGCTGACTCTGTTCTGCACGCATATGCCGAATATGAAGCTGACCCGCTCAATCTGGCACCAACGACCAGTACAACCGTTGCACTAGCTATAGGCGACGCCCTGGCCGTTAGTTTACTGGAGGTTCGTGGGTTTACGCGGCAGGATTTTGCCCGTAACCATCCTGGAGGGTCACTCGGCAAAAAGTTATATTTAAAGGTAGCCGACATTTTTCCGCATAACCAGTGCCCACAAGTTTCACCCGGCACCCCCGTCAAAGACGTAATTTTCACTATTTCGGCTAACCGCTTAGGGGCAACGGCTGTTGTCGATGAAGGTGGTTTGCTAACAGGCATCGTAACCGATGGCGATATTCGACGGATGGCCTATAATTATGATTTATTCTGGCAACTCTGCGCACAAGATGTGATGACGCCTGCGCCAGTCTGCGTAGCTCCAGATGAATATGCAGTGGCAGCTTTACAATTAATGCAGGAACGCGACATTACTCAACTTGTTGTTGCCGACGAAGGCCGGGTTCTGGGCTTTATTCATCTACATGATTTATTGAGAGAAGGACTGGTTTGATACTAGAACTCAGTTCTGTATCATCACTTTTATCTATCAGTTTAAAAATGGTGCAGACAATGTCTGCACCATTTTTGTTTAATGTATTTTTAAAGCTGTTAAACAAAATCCACAGTGTGGATTCCCCATTGTGGGGGAAATATTCCACACTCCACACTTTATATGACAGCATAAAGAAGTTGGCATCCAAATTTAATGTTACCCAAAAGACTCATTTACAGATTTTTATATCAAATTCTTACCAAGATCTATGATTTCAAAAAAGACTGGTTGCGTTTTTGTCTAAGGGATAAATATATTGATTCAACAGAAAAACTTAAACAGCCATGACCGCTCTCGAATTTACTAACCACATTGGCAAAGTGTCTAAATCGTTACGTCCGTTTGCTCTCCGTTTGACAAAAGATGTTGAAGACGCTAATGACTTGTTACAAGATACGTTGCTAAAAGCGTTTACCAACCGTGACAAATATACGGATGGTACAAATCTGAAGGCTTGGTTATATACAATCATGAAGAACACATTCATCACCAACTACCAGCGTATGGTGCGAAAAAATACTTTCATCGACACAACTGATAATTTACATTACATTAACTCAATAGAGAGCAGTACGGATAATATGGCTTATTCGTCATTTGCACAGGCCGACATTAACCGGGCTGTCAATGGTCTCGATGACACATACAAGACTCCATTTATGATGCATTTCCGAGGTTTTAAATACCACGAAATAGCAGCAAAACTTAACATCCCCATCGGAACAGTGAAAAATCGAATTCACATTGCCCGTAAGGAATTGAAAGGCCAGCTAAAAGTTTACGCACATTTTAACGCCTAAGCGAGACTTTTTTTAAAGTCTTCCGTCTAAGGTTTATTGATTGAGTAGTTTTTGGTTAAAAAAGAGGAAGGTTTGAAAAGTTGGGTAGATTTCTGCCCAACTTTTTTGTTTATAATACATTGAAAATCAGCACAATCATTCATTTATAATTAATTATAGGTACGTTATATATAATACAATCTCTATAATATTAGACTGTTTAATACCCCGACCAAGCTATATTTTATCTGGTTATCAGCACCAAGCAGCTCTCTCTGTAGTGGCTCAAGAGACTAGTGACAAAATTTTTTAGATAGTTTCGCTGAAACAAATTTCTTCATCAAGTACTTTTCCAGTCTCTTAATCATTTACTTTCTTACTAATGCCCAAACGCGTTCTAGTTATAGGAGCCGGGTTTGCCGGGCTGTCTGCTGCCACCAGCCTTGCCGATAAAGGATACGACGTTACCCTTCTCGAAAAAAATAGCATACCCGGTGGCCGAGCCCGCGTTTTTCAGGCTGAAGGCTTCACTTTCGATATGGGACCCAGTTGGTATTGGATGCCCGATGTATTTGAGACATATTTTGCCCGATTTGGCAAGAAGCCATCTGATTATTACAACCTCGTCCGCCTAGATCCTTCGTATACTGTTGTTTTTGGGCGCGATGAAGCCGTTAACCTCCCCGCCGGACTAGATAAGTTAGAAGACTTATTTGAACAATTTGAACCCGGCACCGGCCTCAAACTACGGGAGTTCCTGAAACAGGCAGCCTATAAGTATGAAGTTGGTATGAATAAATTCGTTTGGAAACCAAGCCGATCGGTTACCGAATTTATGAGCCTGCAACTGTTGTACGATGTTACCCGTCTGGATATTTTTCAATCATTTGCCACTCACGCCCGTAAGTTTTTTACACACCCACGTCTACTTGAAATCATTGAGTTTCCAGTTTTGTTTCTGGGCGCTACACCCGAAAATACACCGGCCATGTATAGCCTGATGAATTATGCAGAAATGGCGCTGGGCACCTGGTATCCAATGGGAGGTATGCACGAAATTGTGAGAGCAATGGTTAGCCTGGCCGAAGAAAAAGGCGTTAAGATTCTACTAAACCAGGCTGTTCAGAAAATTGATATACTTAATAA
The DNA here is from genome assembly GCA_964263725.1 of Spirosoma sp. Classification (GTDB taxonomy): domain Bacteria; phylum Bacteroidota; class Bacteroidia; order Cytophagales; family Spirosomataceae; genus Spirosoma. The sequence goes on along the minus strand of CAXVWN010000163.1, from coordinate 8,045 downwards.
CAAAGCCCAGCGGGTTATAACCAGCGACGGTATTTTTGAAGCGGATGTCGTTGTGGCGGGTGCCGATTATAATCACGTCGAAACAAGTCTGATTAATAATGAGTATCGGAATTATGATGATGCCTATTGGAAAACACGGGTAATGGCTCCTTCATCATTGTTGTTTTACCTCGGCGTTAATAAGCGCGTTCCCCGGTTGCAACACCACAATCTGTTTTTCGATGAAGATTTTAAACTTCATGCGCAGGAGATTTATGAAACACCCCGCTGGCCCACTAAACCGTTATTCTACGCATCGGCACCATCAAAAACTGACCCGGGCGTTGCGCCTGAGGGTTGCGAAAATCTGTTTCTATTGATTCCCGTTGCACCTGATCTTACAGATGATGAAACTACCCGCGAGCACTATTTCAACCTGATTATGGACCGGCTCGAAGCCTACGTTGGCGAGGATATTCGTAGCCATACAGTCTTCAAGCGTAGTTACGCACATAACGATTTCAAACAGGATTATAATGCTTTTCGAGGTAATGCCTATGGTTTGGCTAATACTCTTCGGCAAACGGCACTGCTAAAACCATCATTAAAGAACAAAAGGGTCAACAACTTGTTCTACACCGGTCAGCTTACCGTGCCGGGACCGGGCGTCCCTCCTTCTCTCATTTCAGGATTAGTAGTGGCAGATGAAGTTGATAAAGAATTTGCTTAGTATCAAAGGAGGCTATAAGTCATAAGAATATGGCCTCTTTCTCCTAAATCCCTCTATAATTCTACTCTCTTAAAACCCGATGATAGCGTTATTCGATAAGACCGCACTGGAATGCAGTAAATTAATTACAGAGCGTTACAGTACGTCATTTACGTTAGGGATCAAAACGCTCGATCGTAAATTTCACTTGCCAATCTACGCCATCTACGGATTTGTTCGGTGTGCTGATGAAATTGTGGACACATTCCACGAATACGACAAAAAAACATTGCTTCAACGTTTCAAACATGATACGTATCAGGCAATTGAAGAAGGCATCAGTCTAAATCCCGTATTACATTCCTTCCAGCTGGTTGTTAGTCAGTACAAGATTGAGCATGAGTTGATTGAAGCTTTTCTGAAAAGTATGGAAATGGACTTATACAATCAGGATTACGACGCCGACGGGTATAATGAATACATTTATGGCTCAGCGGAAGTTGTTGGCCTGATGTGTTTGCGGGTTTTCTGCGAAGGCAATTTAGCTGAGTTTGAACGCTTGCGTGGAGCAGCCTGCAAACTCGGCTCTGCTTTTCAGAAAGTGAATTTTCTGCGCGATCTAAAAAGTGATTTTGTCGATCGGGGGCGTACTTATTTTCCCGGCGTTGATTTTAACGACTTCGGCCACGACGCCAAGCAACTCATAGAAGCCGATATTCAACACGACTTCGACCAGGCGTATATAGGCATCATGAATTTACCACGCGGGGCCAGAATGGGCGTTTATTTAGCCTACATATATTACCAAACGTTATTCAACAAAATTAAGCAGCTATCAATAGCCCGTATTCAAAATGAGCGGGTTAGGGTCCCGAATCCACAAAAATTTGCTTTACTGGCACAAACGTATCTGAAGTACCGGCTAAACGTACTTTAACACGTAGACTCAAGAACTTATACGCTAATACCTGCTTTTTCAAGCGTTCCCAGCACGCCACCCAAAGCAGAAAGATAGGCCTGAACGACTTTTGTTAATTGTGGTCGGCGCTGATTCATGTTGGTGTTCACTTCCTGCATAAAATTTTTCCAATTAGAGGCATTCAGGGAATCCAGCGCGACAGATATAGTAGGTGTAAGCGAGCGAGCCGTATGCCACCAGCCGCAGGGAATAAACAGCGTTTCGCCAGGGCCAACAACAAACGTGACAGGGGTTGTTTTGGCAAACAGCGGGTATTTTTCCAAATCAGGATTTCGAATATCATTTACCTCCGAAACCCAGGTGTTGTCCGGTTTTGGATACACATACGGCGTTTGATCGGGTGGGATAACGGTGAATTCTTTTTCCCCATACAATTGCGTGATAAAGGCATGCAGGCTCATGTAATCGTAATGAACATAGGGGAACTGGGCACCGGGGCTACCGAAGAATATTTCCAGCGTATTGGCTCCCGACAGAAGACGATTTGGCAATAACTTGCTTTGGATGCGGTCGGGAAGAGCATACTTTATCCGGGGCAGTACATGGGATAATAATTCGGGATAATCGCGCTCAACCTGGAGTGTACAGGGATAAGGAGCGGGATTATCTTCTGTACCGGTCAACATCCAGTCGATATAATTGCCGAAATTATACGTCTTTCCATCTATACTCACGTCCCGATCGCTATAGTGTTTTTTAAAAAACTGGGGAGTGAATTTATTCTTTGCCGACCAACCATCGCAGGCATCACCGATAACGACAGGGTGATTCGCGAAAAGGTGTTTTTCGGCGAACTCCTCATAACTCAGCCGGTATTTTTTTTCTACCACGATAGTCTTCTCGCGGACTAATTCAACAGTCTGGTTAGTCATTTGACGGATGGGGCAGTTTATGTAAAAAGAAACTAGTTATCCTTTAGACTATTAATTCTTCCAAATAGATAGTTGCCAACCAGCTATTTATTGTTCGGTATTTTTTGGTAACTTCTCCAAAGCCACTTGGCGGCTATACCCTGTTTTTTTCTGCCTATCTTTGCCTAAAATCATTTAGTTTTTGTCAATGGTGGACGAAGTACTTATTTCGCCGGAAGTTCTGTCTCAATACGAAGCCGTTATTGGGCTTGAAGTTCACTGCCAATTGCTTACACAAAGCAAAATATTTGCGGCCGATACCAATGCGTTCGGAGCCGAGCCAAATACCAATATTAGTGTCATTACTTTGGGGCATCCAGGCACGTTACCCAAACTAAACCGCAAAGCTGTTGACTATGCCATTCGAATGGGTTTAGCCTGCGGTAGCACCATTACGCGGCATAACATATTTGCCCGTAAGAATTATTTCTACCCCGATCTGCCAAAAGGCTATCAATTGTCGCAGGACAAGGGACCAATTTGCGTAGGTGGCGGTATTTTAATAACCGCCAAAGACCCTATTACTGGCCAGCCTTACCAAACAACCATCCAGCTTCACCACATCCATCTCGAAGAAGATGCCGGGAAATCGATACATGATGGGAACGAATGGGCTACCCAGCTTGATTACAACCGAGCCGGAACACCCCTAATTGAAATGGTAACCGACCCTACTATTCGCACAGCCGACGAAGCGGGTCAATACCTGACCGAAGTTCGGCGGCTGGTTCGGTATTTAGACATTTGCGATGGTAATATGGAGGAGGGTTCATTGCGTTGCGATGTAAACGTTTCCATTCGACCTAAAGGCGCAACACATCTCGGCACGAAGGTTGAAGTAAAAAACCTGAACTCGATTCGAAACGTGATGCGGGCAGTGGATAGCGAATTTCTTCGACAGGTTGAGTTGACCGAATCAGGCGGACGCATTATCCAGGAAACACGCACGTTCGATGCGGCAACCGGGATTAGCTACGCCATGCGCGAGAAAGAAACGATGAATGACTATCGTTACTTTCCCGACCCTGATCTAACGCCAGTCATTATTTCGGATGCTTGGTTAGCTGATATTCAGGCGCATATGCCTGTATTACCGGCTGCGTTGTACAAGAAATTCACGACCGTTTATGGTCTACCCGATTATGACGCAGCCTTATTAACCGATGCGAAAGAATTAGCAGAGTACTATGAAGCTGTTTGCTCACATACCACCAACTATAAAGCGGCATCGAACTGGATTATGGGGCCGGTGAAAGGGCAGCTTAACGAAAAAAACCTGCGTGATCGTCAGTTTCCGGTTTCAGCAGAACGATTGGCGAGGTTGATCGTGTTAATCGACAACGGAACAATAAGCCAAACCGCTGCTCAACAGGTGTTTACGTTGATGATTGAACAGCCAGCCACCGCACCCGCCGACATTGCCAAAGCGAATGGTCTGGTGCAGAACCGCAATACCGACGCCCTGCAAACGTTGGTAGAAGAGGTGCTGGCAGCCTGGCCCGACAAAGTAGAACAATACCGAAAAGGCAAAAAAAATCTATTGGGTTTATTCGTTGGAGAGGTCATGAAAAAATCGAAAGGTTCGGCCGACCCCAAATTGGTAAATGAATTGTTAGCCAAGACATTACAGACAATATGAAAAACTTATTTCTTAGTGTAGCCACTTTGGTGGCGTTGAGCCTGGTGGCCAATGCCCAATCTACGAAACCATTTACGGTAACGGGCAAGATCAATAAAGCAACACCGGGCAGCTTTGTCTATCTGGAAACAAATTCTCAGCCAACTCACAAGATCGACTCAACAAAAGTTGTAGCCGGTAATACCTTTACAATCAACAGCAAAGTGGCCGATGGTGGCGAAGTGTTTGTTCTAAATGTGGGTGGTGGGCAAAAAATGGCTCTTCTGGTTGAAGGAGGAGAAACACTTAATGTTGTTGCCGATGGCTATCAGATGGATGCCAAAACTGGACAGACAGGCAAAGCAACGGTTACCGGCTCCAAAAATATGGAGTATTATGAAAAGCTGAATACCCTCCGCACCGATATGGAGGCCAAAGTGTCCAATTGGAACAAACAGGTTGCCGCGGCTACGGAGAAGAAAGATAACAAGAGAATTGCCCAGATTGAACAGGAATACCAAACTACAGAACAGGAAGTTCTGACTAAAGTGAAAGCCATGCTACCCGATATGGGAACGTCTTTGGTATCATTATTTGCACTCAATTTCATCAACATCGACAGCGATTTTGCTACTTACGACGCATTAGCCCAAAAATTCGAGAAAGAGAATCCGAACAGTCCCCACGCCAAATCGCTCATTGGTCGCGTAGCGCGAATCAAAGGTGTATCAGTTGGCGCACCGGCTCCCGAAATCAGCCTCAGCGACACAACCGGCACACCCGTTGCCTTGTCTTCGTTGCGTGGCAAATATGTTCTGATTGATTTCTGGGCATCGTGGTGCGGCCCGTGCCGGGCTGAAAACCCAAACGTAGTTCGGATGTATAACAAATATAAAGACAAAGGTTTTGCCATTTACAGCGTCTCGCTTGATCAGGCAAAAGCGAATTGGACTAAAGCCATCCGTAACGATAACCTAACTTGGACACATGTTTCAGATTTAAAATTCTGGCAATCAGCGGCTGCTCAACAATATGGGGTTCAGGCTATTCCGGCTACATTTTTGCTCGATAAAGAGGGTAAGATCATTGCCAAGAACCTTCGTGGCGATGCGTTGGAACAAAAATTAGAAGAAGTTCTTAAAGGTGGTCAATGAGTTAAGCACAAGTCATTAGTTTTGTGGGGTCAGGTTCTAAAACCTGACCCTTTTTCTTTTATTGCTGCCAACCCAACCGATACATTAGCGGCAGGAAGAACCCGCTCCGGCGGCCCCATTCATTCATCGTACCGGCTGGCCGGTCCTTTTAGTTTATAAAAATGAAAATCGCTATCATTGGTTGTGGCAACATGGGCATGGCTTTTGCCAAATCGTTTTTGCAGTATAACCTTGTCAAAAAAGAAGATTTATTCCTGATCGAAAAAAGCGCCGATCGCTCCGAGATTCTCAAAAACGAAAAAGCGGGTGTCGTTGTCGATACCATTGGCCCGCACGTTGGCGAAACCGATCTCATTATTCTGTCGGTGAAGCCGCAGGATTTTAACAGCGTTCACGAAGCACTTCGCGATGTTATACGACCAACCCAAGTTGTTCTGTCCATTATGGCGGGGATTCCCATTGCGCAGATTCAGGAGAAACTGGGTCATCCGTTGGTTGTACGGGCTATGCCCAACACACCTGCCATGCTTGGCATGGGCATCACGGGTTTTACAGCGGCTAAAGAAGTAGATTTAACCAATCTGCGCCGTGTCGAAAATCTTATCAACGCCACCGGCCGGTCTATTTTCCTTGAAGACGAATCCATGCTCGACGCTGTAACGGCTCTCAGCGGCAGCGGCCCGGCTTACTTTTACTACGTAGTGAAGGCTATGATCGACGCCGGAAAACAGATGGGCTTCGACGACGCCGTATCTGCTTTGCTAGTAAAACAAACCATGCTTGGGGCTTATCATCTTATCAATACCTCCGATAAATCGCTGGATGAACTCATTAAAGCTGTAGCGTCTAAAGGCGGCACAACGGAAGCAGCTCTCCACGAGTTTGAGAATGGTGGCTTGTCCGACACGCTGGTGGCAGGTATAAAAGCAGCCCAAACGCGGTCGACAGAGTTATCGAAAGGATGATTTCGGGTCTGAATAGAAAATTTTACTTTATTTATCAAAAGAAAAGCCCGTTAACTACTCAGTAGCTAACGGGCTTTTCTGTCTAGGTAGGCTATATTCCGGTATACGTAAATGGTGTGATGGCTCGCAACTCGCCTTTTACAGAATCCGATACGTTTAGTTCATCAATGAATTGTCGGATGGCATCGGCCGTAATTTTCTGATTCGTACGGGTTAAGGCTTTTAAGGCCTCATAAGGTTTCGGGTACCCTTCCCGCCGTAAAACGGTTTGGATGCCCTCGGCCACTACGGCCCAGTTATCCTCAAGGTCAGCCGAAATTGCGTCTTGGTTTAATTGAAGTTTACCAAGTCCTTTTAAAAGCGATTTCAGCGCAATAACTGAGTGCGCAAATGGAACACCGATACTCCGTAATACAGTAGAATCGGTTAGGTCACGCTGGAGTCGGGAGATCGGAAGTTTACCGGAAAGGTGTTCAAACAGGGCATTCGCAATGCCTAAATTGCCTTCTGAATTCTCGAAATCAATCGGGTTAACCTTGTGCGGCATCGCCGATGAACCCACTTCTCCCTCCTTCAACTGCTGTTTAAAATAGTTCATGGACACATAAGCCCAAATATCACGATCGAGATCTATTAGAATGGTGTTCAGGCGTTTGAACGAATCGAGTGTAGCGGCCAGCATATCATAATGCTCAATCTGAGTAGTAAATTGGCTACGGACCATTCCCAGACTTTCCACGAATTTATCGCCGAATTTTTTCCAATCTTCAGTTGGATAAGCAACGGCATGGGCATTGAAATTGCCCGTTGCTCCTCCAAATTTAGCCGCCGTCGGAATAGCAGCTAAGAGATGAAGTTGCTTTTCAATCCGTTCAACAAACACTAAAAGTTCCTTGCCCAACCGTGTCGGCGACGCTGGCTGACCGTGCGTTCGAGCCAGCATTGGGATATCTTTCCACTGCTCGGCCAACACTTGCAACCGCATAAATACTTCCCGATAAAGGGGTACAATCTCCGTGTCAAGGGCATCACTTAGCAGCAATGGAATAGCCGTATTGTTAATATCCTGCGAGGTTAGACCAAAGTGAACAAACTCCAGAAAAGGCTCAACCGGCGAGCCTTCCAGCTTTTCTTTTATGAAATATTCAACTGCCTTAACGTCATGGTTCGTCGTTTTCTCAATTTCTTTAACCCGCAATCCATCAGCTTCTGTAAAGTTTTCATAAAGCGAACGTAATATCGAAAACTGCGACGAATCAACACCGGCCAACTGCGGAATTTGCCATTCGCAGAGCGCAATGAAATACTCAATTTCGATGCGAACACGGTAATGAATTAGACCCAGCTCAGAAAAATACGGTGCCAGCACTTCAACCTGTGACCGATAGCGACCATCAATAGGCGATATGGCCGTTAATGCAGATAATTTCATGTAATGATTTACAGTTTACGATTTACGATTTGTAGTAGACTAACGTTGTTGCAGTCCATAAATCGTAAATCAGAATGGGTTCAGGTAAAGACCAATGCCCATCCACGCCGTTTGTTGTTGTTCAAACTGGCTATAAGGTTTGAACCCCGAGTAGCCCTCGAGCAGAAAAGTTAAGTTGTTTTGCGTGCGCCCTAATTCGATACCAACACCACCATGAATACCCGGCCGGAAATCGGTCTGCTGCCAGAATTTGATGTCTACGCCACCAACCAACCGGGCCGCGTGGGTTGATGGTTTT
>CAXVWN010000162.1:0-4732 GCA_964263725.1 Spirosoma sp. | reverse complement strand
ATAGAACGCACCGTATAAAGGGTTCTGCATATTCTGGGAGTTGGTATATCCCGGATTCACGCTCGCGTTTTCTCCTGCTCCCAGAAACCCATAGCCCGAAGCTTTAATACTAGCTAGTTGCGTTTGTATAAATGTGGCCCGATCGGCCTTTTCAGACTGACGCAACAACATGCGTAACTTAAGGGTGTTGCCAAACTTGAGCCACTTGTTGATATCGCCCTGAAACATAATATCGTTAGGGCCTGGGTTCAGCGTACCATCTCCTTTAGCCAGAAGCGCCATACCTGCATCAATCTGCTTGAAGAGATCCTCGTAAATATCCTGCGCTTTGTCGTAGGTAGGTAAAATGTTGGCTGTACCCTGCAAGGCTGACGTATAGGGTACATCGCCGTAGGTGTCTACCAGAAGCTGAAAATGCAGGGCTTTCATAATTTTTGCCATACCCTGCAAAAGTGGCTGCCCCAGCGTAGCGGCCTGATTATCTACGTAGTTGTAGTTTTTCAGGTTGAGGTAAGCGCTTGACCAGATGCTGTTGTTAAATCCCTGCGTAAACTGGTAGTTTTTATCTGATGTGGCAATCGAATAGTTGCCACTCCAGTTCCAGTAGCCCATCCATAGATTCAAGAAATAAAAGCTACCGGTAACACCACTGGGCGCACTTCCTGTAAGATACCAACCCGTTGTGGCCAGTGCATCGGGTAATACCAGTTGCGGAGTGGCCGCCGTTACTTGGTTTGGGTTATTATTAACGTCGAGGTAGTCGCTTTTACAGCCCGTTACTACGGCCAGCAGAACAGCTACAATACCAGTTGATAGTCGTTTTATATAAATCATTGTTGGTTGCTGAATTAAGTGGTTAAAAACCAAAACTGAGCCGGAATCCATAAAGCCGTGTTGGGGGCGTCTGGTATTCGGTTGTCGTGCCAGTGGCATTACTGGTATCGTTGGCGTTTGTGCCACCAGAGAATTCGGGGTCTGTGAATACGTTCGTCTTCGGACGCAGCATAATCAGATTCCGACCTGTGAGGGCAATATTCAACGACTTAATGAACCGGGTGTAGTTGATAATTTTAGTTGGAATGTTGTAACTCAACACGACCTCGCGAAGTTTCCAGAAATCGGCACTCGTTACATAACTGGAGGCCGCGTTGTGGTAACCCGAGTTGGTCCAGAAAACCAGATTACCGTCTTTAGTCGTCACGTTTGTATTCGGAGCGATACTCGCCGTAGTACCATCAGCATTGTTGGTTACAATGACTGAGTTCGGGAATACAAAATTCTGCCGACCCGCATAAACCGACCGAATGCCGGCTCCGGTAAATTCAAGCGCATTTCCGAGTGCATTGTAGATGACAGCGCCACCACGGTACTCTACTACGGCCGCCAGTGTCAAGCCTTTGAACTTAAATGTATTTGTAAAGCCAAAGCGGTATTTAGGCTGCGTTGTACCCGCATACTTGAGGTTTGCATCCAGAATAGGGTAGCCCGTTGCATCAACGACTGGCCGACCTGCATACTGCCCGCTGGCATCGTAATTGGCCGCTTTCGGATCAGTTGACTGTATTCGCTGAATATCGCTAACAAATAGAGCCGGATAAGCATACGATTTGGCAGCATACACGTTCGATGCACCACCGGTTAATGTTGGCCGATAAGGATCAGATCCGTAGGGAATATTGATACGGGATAAGTCCTGATACAAATCGGTTACCTTGCTTTCCAGATAGGTGAAGTTTGCGTTGATATCCCATGAAAAACCACCTGCCTTAACCAAAGGACGGATAGATCGAAGATCGAACTCGAAACCCTGATTTTGCATAGTACCTGTATTGATCAAGGCCGTCGAGTAACCCGTTGCCTGCGATATGCCGATCGGTACAGTTTGGTTGGTTGTCAGCGTGTTATAGTAAACAGCTTCGAGATTGAAACGATCGAACAAGCCTAATTCCAGTCCTACTTCCCGGCTGTTTGTAAACTCGGGTTTTAGGTTCGGGTCATTCTGCTGATTACTTTGTTCAAAGCCAGCCTGACTGCCAAATGGGAAACCTGTACCAGGATTAAACACATTTTGCAACTGATAAGGCGCTACGGCTACCTGACCCACTTTAGATAAACTACCCCGAATTTTTGCGTAGCTGATTACTGAATTGTTTTTGAGTGCCGGGATTAATTCGGTTATCACAACCGATGCATCAACGGCTGGATAAAAGAAAGAGCGATTACTTGGAGCCAATAACGACGTCCAGTCATTACGGCCCGACGCGTGGATGAATACAGCTTTTTTGTACCCTACTGTCAGATCGCCAAATGCACCCAGTAACCGACTTTGGCTGTTGTATTCCGCTAAAGTTGCATTGCCCAATCGGTTGGCGACGTTATACGTACCTGGCACAACGAGGGCTCCGGCATAATCATAAGTAGATCGCATATATTCCTGGCGAGTCTGCTGACCAAGAATCAACTGGGTCGTGAAATCGCCAAATGTTGGATTCACTGTAACGAGCAGGTCACCCGTAAAACGTGTTTTTAACTGTGTTGCATCCTGTACGGTAGCATTTGTATGACCCCCGGCCGAGGACGCAATATTACCCGCTTCCCAGGGATCGCCAGTGGCATAATCAGAGAAGGTTACGTCAGCAATGTGCGCCTTTAACTGCGAATTGAGTACTTGGCCACCTACCCGATACAACACGCTCAACCAATTGGTAAATTTATACGCTATATCGGCCGAGCCTTGGATGGTGTACTGGTCAGCAACCTTCCGCGAATTATCGCCCGTTATCTGCCAGTAAGGGTTAGGATAATATGCATTATAGTACCCGTTTACATCGCCATAAGGAGACGTAATGTCGTTGAGCGGGTAACTGTTTAGTGGAGCCTGGGGTTGCTGATTCAGTACGTTCCAATAAACGGGGCGGTTTTGGTTGAAATCGCCATTTTCCGTATTAGTGTTCTGGTACGAGAACTGTACGCCAGCATTGGCCGTAAATTTATCCACCGCCCGGCCACCTCTAATGCTGATATTGGTTCGTTGATACTTATCATTAGGCACAACTCCCTTCTGATCAACACGCTGTAAACTCAGCCCAAAATAATTTTGATTATCGCCAATGCGATACGATATATCGTGTTGCTGCGTAACGCCGGTGTTGAAAAAAGCCCGGCGGGGATCTTTTGCGGGCGATGAATAGGGAACTTTCAGGGTATCGAGCCGAACGTTTCCGTTGGCATCCCGAATTTGAACCCCATAACCGAGTGGTTGAAGCGAGCCGTCGAAAGGAGTTCCAAATTGCTGATTCTCGTAAGGTACATACGTGCGAGCGTAGTTGCGATCGTAGAATGGCTGACCTTCGCCACCGTTAGCCCCAAATTGGGTTTGCAATCCGGGCATGTATGAAATGCTTTCGAACTGCGTGTTATTGGTATACGTAATCTGTGGTTTGTTGTTTGCGTTGCCTCGCTTTGTAGTGATAATCAAGGCGCCGTTCGACGCATCAGAACCATACAGGGCGGCTGCACTCGGCCCCTTAAGTACCGTTGTCTGATCAATATCATTCGGATTGATTGACGACAGGAAACTAATATCTGAAATAACTCCATCGACAACCAGCAAAGCCTGGTTATTTCCTAAAAAGGAACGATTACCACGTAGCGTAAGCCGGGCACCCGCGCCTACACCGTTATTCGTGGTGCTGACCTGAAGACCAGAAACCTTCCCTGTAAGCCCGTTGGCCACATTAATGGGGGCCGCCTGTGTTAGTTGAGCATTACTGATTCGGGCAATCGAGGTTCCGATTTCGCGTTCTGTGCGCTGGATGCCAAATCCGGTTACAACTACTTCATTCAACGTCGACGCATCGGCGCTCAGGACAACATTAACTGTGCTTCGGCTACCAACAACTATGTTCTCTGGCTTGAAACCGACAAACGAAAACGTCAGCGTCGTATTTGACTCTGCATTAATCCGATAATTACCATTTACATCGGTGGTAGTACCGCGGCTGGTACCCTTTATAACAACGCTCACCCCAGGCAGTCCTGAACCATCGTCTGACGAGGTAACACGACCTGTTACAGCCGCATCCTGCGCCAGCAATGGCAAACAGAATAAGAGCGAAAGTAACCAGCTTCCAATTAGAATTTTTCTCATAAAATTGGCAATAGTTAAGTTAAGAAAACCGAGCGTATTTAAGACTATTTAACAATTGTTTAATGTATAACTAGTTGCAAATTAGATAAATAATCCGAAGCAAAAAATATGTTATGAAATCTTATCTAAGTGAAAGGAAATTGCATTTATAAGTGAATCTACTTAAGTAAAAGCAACAAAAAATACTCGATTGGTAGAAGACGAGTCGAACGCAAATTCTGAAATTATATATGTAAACCATATATTATATGGATTTTTTCATAAAAGGAAATATTATGTGTAATAGAGGTGCTTAGCCGTCTAATCATTATATCACTAAAAAAGGACACTCAAAAAATAAAAACAAATTTTAACCGGAATTGATATAAGAATAAGTATATGATTTAAGTATTTAGTAATGTTAGGTAATAAACATTAAAATAACATTAATACATATAAAGGTAAATTTGGTAATAAATATCGGTATTATATATTGTCTATACTTTCATATTAAGAATATTGTTTTATTAAATGATGTATTGTCAATATTTATTAAATTAATTTATGTGAATGGTAAAGTATTGATTTTAATATATTTTTAAT
>CAXVWN010000161.1:0-6375 GCA_964263725.1 Spirosoma sp. | reverse complement strand
CAGCAAAAAGCCGCGATTAACTACTGAAAATTGCTAAATTAACATTTGAACTTTAGCAATTTTTAAGAATCACTCTTGTAATAAAGCTGCCAACTAAGGCGCTATTTTATTTATAAAATTCCCAACGGGATGCGTAAAAATACCGATCTTAATAGAACAAAAATAAACCAGCATAAAGCCGTTTTTTTTAACAGACTAAACTATGTAAATAGACTATTTATTGCTCTAAGTACTGATCATTTAAACCTTTTCCATTGAGAATTTTCTGGATACACTTTTCAATCCTTGACTCTCGAGTTTTGGCTTGTTTAGGTTCAGAAAAATGAAGAATGAAGGCTCTTTGTCGTCCCGGAGTCAATGCATAAAAAGCAATTTTCAAGGCAGGGATATCGTCTAATTTCTTTTGGAATTCTTCGGGAATTTTGTATTCGGCAGTCTTTTTAAAATCCACTTTCAAACCGGTTTCATCTACTTCAACGGCGTCGAAAATATAAGCTTTCAGAATGGCTTCCATCTCCGCTATTTCCTGAACATTGGTGAACCGAACCTGGCGGGCCGCCTGCACATTTGCCGTTTGTTGAATTAGAATACTATGAGTATCCTTTAGTAACGCACCTTTAAAAAACAATAGCGCACAGTATTCTTTAAACGTATGGATCAAAACGATGTTACTTTTTTCAAACATGTAACAAGGGCATCCCCACTTCAATTCTTCGGTCAGCTGACAGTCAAGAACGATCCTTCTCAATTGATCCAGTTCTTTCTGCCACTTTTTGGCCTTACTGAAGTAAAAATCAACTTTGGGATTCATCCTATTTGTTTGTTAAAATTAACTAAAAGGAGTTTTCTATCCGTAGGCCTGAAATACCACGATACTATTGTCAGGGCTAGTAATAATACGGGTCCAAAAAATTCTTTGGCGTCATCTCTGGCGGCCAGGTGAGAAAAGACAGCACCCGACATAGCAAAAAAGAAGCCTGCATAAACCCATTCCTTCACTAAAGGAAATTTGGGAATAAGCACGGCGACAACGCCTACCATTTTCCAAACTCCGATTATTGTTAGAAAGTAGAGAGGATAACCCAGATGTGTCATCACATCTACTTCTTCTTTCAATTTCATTAACTGCACAACTCCACTTGAAACCATCCCTAAGGCCAGCCAGCCAGTAGCAATCCAATAGACAATTTTATCTTTCTTTGCCATAGTGTGTTATATTAATTTGCTTACAATTTCCTGCAATCGGTTATGTGCTTTATTTAGTCCTTGAGCAAAAGGTAGCCGCAGCATTTGGTTTCGGTGTTCAACTGATTTATATACGATATGCATAGTGAGTTTGCTGCTATCGTCAGTGATTTTTTCAAATTCCAGGAACTCAATCTGAATGGCAAATTGGATCGCCCAAGCGGGTGTATTCTCCATTTCAAATGTCCGTGTGATTTTTTGGTTCGGCTTAAACTCGTGGATTACTCCATTGGCCCGAAATACTACGTTTCCCTGAGCATCGGTTGTTTCAAACTGATAACTACCGTGTTTTTTACTTTCGAGTTTCAGCACTTTCGTTCCCATCCATTGCTCAACAATATCGGGCTCTACATAGGCTTTGAAAAGTAACTCTAACGGCAAATCAAATTCTCTTGTAATCACCAATTCCTGTTTACCATCTTCGGCATTAACTTTTGTTTTTCGCTCCATACTACTTTTCTGATTTGTAGTTTTTCATGATGGTTTCCAGTTTATTAAATCGGTCATCCCACATATTCCGGAACGGCTCAATGAATTCGGCTATCGCTTTCATTTTTTTGCATTGATATGATAGGAAATTTCTCTGCCGTTCTGCTCTTGTTTAAGCAATTCGCACTCGGTGAGTATTTGCAAGTGTTTCGACACGGTTGGTCTTGCCGTATCAAAGTTTGCGGCTATGGCACCTGCGGTCATGGATTGTGAGGCTACCAACAGAAGTATGGCCCTTCTTGTCGGGTCTGCTATAGCCTGAAATACGTCTCGTCTTAAATTCATTTGCGTAGCTATTTGACTACAAATATATGTGTAGTCAAATAGCTACGCAAATTTTTCTGCGATTTATTTAACGGATGTTTTTGTGCAGGGCCTTAGGAGGAATCAGCAATAGCAAGGGCTCACTAACTGACGTTTTTGGATTGCCCCCTGACATTCAAATGCTCCGGTTTCTATAAAAAATACCTGAACTAAGCGGGCGTGGATATGCGGCAGAATGATCCAGTTACGGGTCTTCAGCAACTCGGAGAATAGGTATCTGGCATTAGATTGGCGGTCCGTCGATTCGGTTTCGGCGCTGGCTTCGCTGCAGAGATCATCTTATTGAGTGATACGCTGCATAAGGTGTACGTTTAGTTTACTTCCAGATTAGTTTTATCATGTATCACTATCGGCCGTAATTGAGAGGCTGTTTAAACTTTTCAACTTAACCGCCGAGAACGCGCAGGTTAAGATAAACCTTATTGAAATAGGTTAAAACAGGTTTTGGACAGCACTACACGCTTACTTATTTTTCTGCTGGATATAAGCATCAATATTTTCCTCCAGAATAGAGAGCGGCACAGCACCATTCGCTAAAACGACCCGGTGAAACTGCTTCAAATCGAATTTGGGACCGAGTGCCTGTTTTGCTTTTTCGCGCAATTCTAAAATCTTCATCATACCAATCTTGTAGGCACAGGCTTGCCCCGGTAGAACAATGTACCGTTCTATTTCAGTGGTCACCTCGCCATCGGCCATGCCTGTGTTGGCAACCATGTAGTCAATGGCTTTTTCCCGTGTCCATCGTTTGGCGTGAATCCCCGTATCGACTACCAACCGAACGGCCCGAAACATTTCGGCCTGTAAGCGGCCCAGATTACCGAACGGGTCATTTTTATAGAACCCCAGTTCATAAGCAAGCTGTTCGCTATACAACGCCCAGCCTTCCATATAGGCCGTAAACGGGACAACGGTCCGAAAAATGGGCAATCCTTTAAGCTCTCCCTGAATGCCGATCTGAAAATGGTGGCCCGGAATTCCCTCGTGATACGCCAGCGTTTTCATGCTATATTTTGGGTGTTCAGAAACCTTTCTGACATTAGCCCAAAAAACACCCCCTTTCGATCCATCCATGGCGGGCATGGTGTAACTCCCTTGTGCCATACCCGCTTCTTTGAAAGCAGGAACCCGTTCTACGGTAATTTCAGCCTTCGGGCGGATATCAAAGGCTGCGTCCAGGTTTTTACTAGCCACATTGATAATGCGGGTGTACTCGGCCAGCAACATCTCTTTTCCAGCGGGCGTTTCGGGGAAAAGAAAGCGTTCTTCTTTACCAAGGCTCTGAACAACAGCCCCAATCGACCTGGTCGTGTCGGTGTAGCCCTCGCTTGTTAGAATGGCCCACATCTCTTTTTTGATCCGGCTTACTTCCCGCAAACCAATCTGATGCACGACCTCCGGGGACAGGTCGGTTGTGGTATTGGCCCGCAACTGATAGCGGTAATAGGCATCGCCGTTGGGCAGTTTCCAGACACCATCGTCGGTTGTCGCTTTGGTATACAACCCTTCGTTGTACGCAATCAGTTTTTGATAAGCCCCGAATACCGATGTTTGGACTTTATAGGCTACCTGTTTTAAATAGGCATTTTTCTCATCGGCAGACAAGTCATCTAGCTTGGCTATTTTCTCGTTAAAATTGGTGTAGAGTATATTCTTCTTAACCCCACTACCAACAAAGCCCTTCATTTCGTCCACCACGCGTTTAATCACGAACTTCGGCGGTACAATGCCTTTTTGCTCCCTGATTTTTAGGCCTTCCAGCACTTGATCAAACTTAGTTTCGAACCCGGCCAGGCGAGCCAGATAAGCCTTGATGTCTCCTTCACTTTTCAGTTTATGGTTGTTGACCAGTAAGTTTGGCATACCGCTTTGCACACCATACATCTGATTGAGGGGATAATTATGATAGAAGAACGGCTCTCTATCCAGTTCGCTTTTAATGTACCAGCCAAAGATTTTCGTATTGAGCTTGTTGGCATCGGACTGGCTCTCAAAATCATACGATTGTAGCGTAGCATAGGAGTCCTTGGTCCTCTGGAAATCGCTTCGCAGGTGGGCATCAGATACATCATCCCACTCGTCTTTGGTCAGATCGTACAGAACCGGAATACCCAGTTGCGTCACGATTTCCGGGCTACGCAAGGCTAACTTTATGAATTCGCGGTCATAGAATTGCCCAATACTAAACGGCCGAAACCAGATCAGGTTGATGAGCCATACGGAGCCGATCAGGAAAACGACTAATAACGTTCGTGATACCCAAAATTTCCAAGTTCTTTCTTTTGTGGTCATACTTGATAGACTCAGCAGTCTGAATGGCACAGGAGCACTTTTTTTTCACTATCAATTGAGGAAAGGGTTGAGTGCGCGAAACTGGAAATTGGCAGGATTACCGGCAGTATAAGTAGATGTGGAGGCACCATGGTTAGTCACATTGGAGGAGGTAGTTCTAAAGCTAAATATTTCTATCTAATCCACTCATATTTTCACTACACTACTATGAATTTCTATAGATTATAAAAGATAATTACAAAAATAGCCACCGATTACATAAATGAATTGTGGCGTATTGAGTTAATCTGTTAATTATAAACCTTTTATATCATCAGGGCTACTTACTGGATTTTTCACAAACAAGAAGTCCGAAGTACCGTCATTAATTCGGCTCATCGGACTCCTTGTTGAATCATTCTCAGTAGACCTCCACCCGTAAACACGATCAAGCTTACTGAACAACAAAGCTCTCATTAGGATTAGCCTGTACCACAAACGTTTTGGTTGAGGTTTCCTGGCCTGTTGTCAGCGTCAGTCGATAGGTACCGGTGCCTAAGTTCGAAACGTCGAATTGCTGACTCAATCCCTTTTGAAGCGCTACATTACTGGTATACACAGCCTGACCGCTGGCATCCAAAATGGCCACCTGGCCTTTGCTTTGAAGGGGTTGAACGTAGAGTTTAACTTTATGCTCGGCGGTCATCACCACACGGGTTTGAGCAGTTGATGTTTGAGGAGTTGTTGGATTTGCGAATGATGCAGCACTGGCTACCAGGCCTAGCATCAGAGTAAGTACATTTTTCATGGCTTGTCTATTTTTAGTTGTTTGTTTGGTCGCTTATGCGTTCCGATGAAACAAAGGTGCCATGAGATCAGTAAGACAGAAAATGAAAGGCGATGGTCGTTGGAATTAGGTAGATGAATGTGGATTTTTCCGGGATGAGTAAATCTACTTCAGGGTAATTTGCACCTGCCCCGCTTTCAAGCCATTGGCGGTTGCGGTCAACGTTACGGCTCCTTTTTGGCCATTTGACCGGAGAATGGCTAACCCGATTCCCTGATACACTTTCTTGTGGTTTTGCTGAAAACTGGACAGATCGGCTGGGTTTCCATTGCCAACGCCAGCCAACGTAGCATTACCCGTTAGTTGGTATGTGATTTCTGTATCGTCAATCGAGGGGACGACGTTTCCGTTTTGATCAATGATCTCGGCACGAACATAGGATAGATCATTTCCGTCCGCATTAATCGTCGTTCGATCCGCGACTAACCGAATAGCAACTGGCTTTCCGGTGGTTGACAAAGTGCTTGAGCCGACTTCCTTACCTCCATCAAACCCTCTGGCCGTGAGGGTTCCTGGTTGGTAGGGCACCTCAAACGCAGCGGTAATCGAGCCATTCGGCACGGTTTGCTCAGCGATGAGTTTGCCGTTCAGTTCCAGCCGTACCCGCTTACTCCGGGTGTAAACGTTCACCTGCATTTTCTGCCCTTCCATACCGGGCCATGTCCAGCTTTTAAGCTCGTCCGGGAAACCCCAGGGTGACCTGACTTCTTTCTGACCAGCCGGTAAAGGACGATGCACCAACAGTTCAATCGGACTGTTTCGCCAAACGACGTTC
Organism: Spirosoma sp.; assembly: GCA_964263725.1. GTDB lineage: Bacteria > Bacteroidota > Bacteroidia > Cytophagales > Spirosomataceae > Spirosoma. Next base: position 424 of record CAXVWN010000161.1, on the reverse strand, counting down.
TGGTAATAGGACGCAGCTTTACGGTTACCAATCAGGTCCAGGTCACCGCAATGGGCATTAAATACCGGCCAGGATGTCGGTTTAAAGAAGAACATCAGGCTCATTAGCCCCTGCGGTATTTTGGCAGATTCTGGCACCAGGGCTGGCCCTCCAATGTTGGCTTCACCAATATAATCCATAGCTGTCCAGCTAAACCCGCCGATGACATACGGGTGTTTTTCAGTCACGGCCCAGTTTTCCAAGGCCGCCGACGGATAATATTCAGTGGCCATAAACAGCTTCTGGGGGTGTTTGGCATGCTCAGTTTCATATCGGTGTTGCGTAGCACTATCCCGTTGCATGGGATCATATTTACCACCAAGAAAATAATTATACCCATCCACATCCAGGTTAGCCAGATGCGGAGCGAACTCGTCCCACTTAT
>CAXVWN010000160.1:0-27243 GCA_964263725.1 Spirosoma sp. | reverse complement strand
TTTATGAGTCGCGCATCAAGACTATCATAAGCAATCCACCCTCTATTACTAAAAGTTGCATTAAACTCTTCAATGAGGTTAATAAGCTCAGCAATTTGTGATTTGTTTTTTTGTAATTCTGCCTGTTTCTCAACGGAGAGTTCATTCTCATCTAAGGCGTGAAGACGATCATGTAGTAGGCGGATACTCGGCAGGGTATTGAGTACATCCATAAAAGCATATGGTAAGCTTTTGTACACCAAAATGTACACCAACAAAAAAGCACTCACTGCTTTTACGCTGTAAGTGCTTGATTTTCAGTGGTGGGAGTTGAGGGGTTCGAACCCCCGACCCTCTGCTTGTAAGGCAGATGCTCTGAACCAGCTGAGCTAAACTCCCTTTTCCGTTTGCGATCCGCCTTGTGGTTGGTGTCGTTTAGGAGTGCAAATATACGGGTCTAAATCGCCTTTTTGCAAGCCTAAAGCATAAAAAAACTAAAATTTTTTGCAATTGCCTGATTGCCAATGGGTCTGGAACTACTCAAAATTCAAGTACAACGTTACCGAGTGGGTCGTAAGCTTATTTATGCCAATACCAGCCGCATTGCTGGTAGGACGATAAAGGTTGACCAGGCCATGCGAGAAACGAAGTTCGGGAGCGAACTTGAAAAACTCAAAAAACTGTTCAAAACCGATACCATACTCAACGGCAAAATCCATGGTGCCCGTGCTCAGTTTACTGGCGCCCTGAACATCTTTTCGACGTACGTTACTCTCAATGCTGAACGCACCACCTGCCAGTAAATACATCCGGCTATTATTGCGCCGTTCAGATTTGTACTTCAGCAATAGCGGGAAATCAATCCAGGTTGACTCGCGCGTTTCGGTTTTTGATGTGCCACCGGGGTAGTCGTACTTCACTTCGCGACTAAAAAGCGAGACCGAAGGGGTTAAGCGCAAATCGAAGTGCTTGCTTAAATAGGCATTGACGACAAAGCCAACCCGAAACGCGGGTTTGTTAGGCGAATAAATTCGATAGGCCGAATCGGCGGTTAAAAACTCCGGGCTGTGACTAACACTGAAACGTGTAACAGGCGCGGCAAAGAAAAAGCCATAGTGAATCGTCTTATCGTCGTACCGCTCAAGATGCTTACGGATGTATTTGTAGTTTGACTGGGCCTGTGTCTTAACGTGAAAAAGGCTGATTAGCAATATAACCAGGCCGATCTGTACCGAGGATCGGGCAATATAATTTGTCACAGTTTGTCCTGAATGGGCTGGTCTTGCTTGTGACCGATGTAAATCGACGCAACGCCGAAGGTGAGCGGTATCCATTTGGTGTTTTTGAATCCAGCCGCTTCGTAAATGCGCAGAAAGTTGGGACCGTCGGGAAAGGCCTGCACCGATTCGGGCAGGTACGTATAGGCCGACGTGTCTTTGCTTACCAGGCGCCCAATGAGCGGCAGGATAGTCCGGGAGTAAAAACCGTATAATTGTTTAAAAGGAAATTGACGCGGGTTCGAGAACTCCAGCACTACGCACACACCACCAGGACGTGTTACACGGTGCATATCGGTTAACCCTTTCAGCAGATTCTCGAAGTTGCGTACACCAAACGAAACGATGACAGCATCGAATTCATTGTCTACGAACGGCAAACGTTCCGAATCGCCCGACCGCATGTCAATAATCGTGTCGACGCCACGTTTCTTCATCTTCTCTCGACCAATGGCTAACATTCCTTCCGAAATATCGACGCCCACGATTTTTTCGGGCTTTAGCGCGAGAGCTTCCAGGGCGAAATCACCGGTGCCAGTGGCAATGTCCAGTATGGTCTTGGGCGCGTAGGGCTTCAATTCCCGAATAGCCCGTTTTCGCCAGAGAATGTCGATACCACCACTTAAAACGTGGTTGAGCAAATCGTATTTCGGCGAAATACTGTCGAACATTTCCGCGACTTGTTCGCGCTTGGAAGTGTCTTTATCTTTATAAGGAACGACGGCCATCTTGTAATGAGTGAATGATAGAGTGATTGAATGATCGAATAGCTGACGCGAATTTCAGTCAACCAGTCAATCACGCTGTCATTCTAAATTAATAGAACAAAGGTAGTGGGATAACGGCACGTTCCAGACGAAAGTTTGATATTCCGGTAGCCAATGTGTAGTTTCGAAGGAATGTCATTCGTCTATACAACCTGATTTACTATGCTCATTTCCATTCTCTCAGCTTTGCTTGCCTTGAGTTCTCTAACAGCTCATTCGCCCGGCGATGATGATAAACTAGCCAAAAAGGCTCGTAAAATTCACCAGCGCGTTTTGACGCTCGATACCCACGCCGATGCGCCAATTATGTTGCAAAAGGCCGGTTTTGATGTAGGGGTTTCGCACGATACCAAACGGGATCAGTCGCAGATCGACTTCCCTCGAATGAAAGAAGGTAGTATGGACGCTATGTTTTTCGCCGTTTATACCTCGCAGGGCCCGCGTACGGATGAAGGCCACGCCGAGGCCAAACGTAACGCGCTGAACCAATTCGATTTGATTCATCAGGCATTAAAAAAATACCCAAATTTAGCCGAGCTCGCTACTACACCCGCTGATGCGTACCGGATAAAAAAAGCAGGTAAGCGGGCCGTTTTTATCGGTATGGAAAATGGCTACCCCATTGGTAGCGATTTATCTATGGTTAAAACGTATTATGATCTTGGCTGCCGCTACATCACGTTAACTCACTTTGCCAACAACCTAATCGGCGATTCATCTACCGATCCCGACGGGCCAATATATGGTGGACTTAGCGAGTTTGGGAAAAAGGTTGTGCCGGAAATGAATCGACTTGGCATCCTGATCGACGTGTCGCACGTGGCCGATAGTACGTTCTACGATGCAATAGCTCTTTCGAAAGCCCCCGTTATTGCTTCGCACTCCAACTGCCGGGCCTTATGCGATTTCCCCCGTAATATGACCGACGATATGATTCGGGCAATTGCCGCCAAAGGGGGCGTTGTGCAGGTGAATTTCGTTAGCGATTACCTCAAAAAACCGTCGGATGCTCATAGGGCTGCCAAAACCAAAATCAGAATGTCGCGGGTTGGCAAAGTCTCTTCGGCCGACATGGAGGGCCGGATTGCGGCTCTGAGCGATTCTGTTTCTAAAGTGTATGCATCGGAGCGAGCCAGTTTGTCAGATATTGCCGATCATATTGATCACATCGTTAAATTAGTGGGCATCGACCACGCGGGTATCGGTTCCGATTTTGATGGTGGTGGTGGTGTTAATGGTCTTGAAGATGTAAGTCAGATCGAAAACCTTACGCTTGAACTAGTGCGCCGGAAGTATTCAGAAGCTGACATCGCCAAAATCTGGGGCGGTAATTTGCTGCGCGTATTGGGCCAGGCGAAGGTAGAGTAATCGTGTGTACCTACGGGCTTTAGCTCGTGATCTAAGCAAGTAATAGGGTAAAAAACTTTGACAAAACTGGTAGTGTATTCTATTGGTTATCAGAATTATCAGCTCTGTCAAAGTTTAATTAAATCTACGCAATTGCTTAAAGTAACTCACGGACTAAAGCCCGTGGATACAGCGTCAAAACTAAAAACAAACTCGTTCACCATGACTCCCGAAGCTGTTTTTAAACTGGCAAATTCATTGGTTCTCCCGCAGTGGATACTCATGATTTTTGCCCCGCGCTGGTTCGTGACAAAGTGGTTGATGAACACCTATCTGATTCCGGTGTGTATGGCCATTCTCTACCTGATTTACATATTTGGTAATGGTATGCCTGATTTTGGGGCTTTCGGTTCATTGCCGGGCGTAAAAGCCTTGTTTGCGAATGGGGAAGATACCATTATGCTGGCCGGTTGGGTGCATTACCTCGCTTTCGATTTGGTGGCGGGTACGTTCATTGTACGAGACTCGCAGGAGAAATCTATTCCACATGCCTTTATTGTTCTTCCGCTGTTTTGTTGCTTCATGCTGGGTCCGGTTGGATTTCTGATGTATTGGTTAATTCGTGTCGTACGTACCCGAACAGTATCGGCCTGACAGGCGCTTCAATCGCTAAGCCAATGAACACATTTGTACCGACTCTCAAAACCCGTAACGCCATCTTGTACTGGTATGGACTCGTATGCCTGCTCGGTGGTGTTTTTTGTGTCGTCTTATCCTTTACAACCAATGGGCAGGTACTGGGAATCAATGAATTTATTAAACCGACGAAATTCTTCGTCTCGATCTGGCTGTTTTGCTGGACAATGGCCTGGTATACAGGGCTTCTCATGCAACGGCGGAAAGTGACTATCTACAGTTGGGTTGTTGTCGTGACGATGACGATAGAAATGGTCATTATCACCGGACAGGCGGCTCTGGGTAAATTGTCGCACTTTAACGTTTCATCACCCATTAATGGCAGTCTCTTCAGTATAATGGGCATCGCCATTACGGTACTTACGGGCTGGACGGCTTATATCGATTACTTGTTTTTCAGACATAAATCGGTAACGATTGAACCCCGGTATTTGTGGGGTATTCGATTAGGGATATTGGTCTTTGTTATTTTTGCTTTTGAAGGCTTCTTAATGGCCGCCCGTCTGTCTCATACAGTAGGTGCCCCAGATGGAGGACCGGGTTTGCCCGTCATAAACTGGAGTTCCCGGTATGGCGATTTGCGGGTGTGCCACTTTTTTGGGATGCACGCCCTGCAACTTATTCCGTTATTCAGCTATTACATCGCCCGCCGACCACGCCAGGTTATTTTATGGGCAACGGTTTATTTTTCTCTCGTTGCGTTTTTGCTGGTGCAGGCGCTGGCAGGTAAGCCATTACTGGCTAATCTGGGCAACTAACGGTAAAAAAGACACAGGTTCATCTTTACCAGAAGACAGGTCTGCCTAACGGCCTCTCACCATCATAACCGCAAATCGTTTCTTGCCTGATGAACCGTACTGATTTTCTGAAAACGTCTGCCATCGCCGGAGCCTCGCTCATTACTGATCCTCTTCAGGTTCGCGCATTTATTACCCGGAAATCTGCTCAAAAATATCGAACAGCCGTAGTCGGAGCGGGTTGGTGGGGCGGCAATATTTTACGTTGTGCCGTGCAGGCCGGCGAATCGAAAATCGTTGCGCTCTGTGATGTAGATAGTCGGCAACTCAAAAAAACCAGTGAAGAGTTAAGTAAACTGACATCCGATCAGCCTAAGCTATATCGGGACTATCGTGAGATGCTTGCGACGGAGAAACCCGAGATTGTTATTGTTGCCACTCCTGACCATTGGCATCCGCTCATTGCCATTGCCGCCATGCAGGTGGGGGCGCATGTGTACGTAGAAAAACCCATTAGCCATACCATCAATGAAGGCAAGGCAATGGTTAAGACAGCCCGACAAACGGGCCGCATTTGCCAGGTTGGGATGCACCGGCGCGTGTCGCCCCATAATGTGTCGGGCATGGAGTTTCTGAAGTCGGGGAAGGCCGGGAAAATTGGTATGGCCCGGGCATTTGTTTACTATCCGGGAGGAGCGGGGCAACCTACGCCCGATGGCGAAGCCCCGCAGGAAATGGACTGGAACATGTGGTGTGGGCCTGCTCCGTTACGGGCCTACAATCCGGCTATGCATCCCCGAGGCTGGCGCAATTTTCTGGATTATGGCAATGGCACTCTCGGCGATTGGGGGATTCACTGGATGGATCAGATTCTTAGGTGGACCGACGAAAAACACCCGCGAAAAGTGTACTCGACCGGTGGACGACCTATTAAAAGAGATAGCACCGACGCGCCTGATCATCAGGTGGCTACGTTTGAGTTTGAAGGCTTTACGGCTATTTGGGAACAGCGGGCATTCGGCGGTAATATGGCTGAGAAAACGCATCCGCAACAAGCTGTAGGTGTTTATTTCTACGGGACCGAAGGCACGTTTCACATGGGTTGGCTCGATGGCTGGACGTTCTATCCGTCGGACCCGAAAAAGCCGATTATTCATCAGGATGCCCAACTTAACCAACCCGACGACCAGAATATCGCACAGCTCTGGACCAATTTCCTCGACAGTATTAAAACGAACAAATTACCCATCTGCGACATCGAAGTTGGCCATCGGTCAACAAATATGGCCTTGCTGGGTATGTTGTCTATGAAACTCGGTCGGAGCGTTGAGTGGAACGGTAGCCAGATTTTAAATGATCCCGAAGCGACTAAACTACTGAGCCGTGCCTATCGGGGCGAGTGGCAATATCCGGTGTAAAGTGATAATCAGTCAATGACGAATGCCGATACAGACACGTTACTATCTAATTTCCGGGCATTTGATTGCCTACTTCATGAATTCATCTACACGCAAAAAAATCGTTGCCAGCGGTTCGCTCTGGCTTTTACTCGTGTTCGCTTTTTCAAGCGTTAATGCGCAGACTACCAATGCGTTACAGGCTATCTTTCCGCAGGGAACCCGGATGATTCAAAACGTAGCTTATGCGGGCGACACGCTGAAAAAACACCTGCTGGATATTTATTTGCCTGCCAAAGCGGGGCCGACCACTCCCTTAATTGTGTGGGTACACGGTGGAGCGTGGATGCTGAATGATAAATATGCAGACATGAGCTACATGAAGAACACGATCCGGGCCATTCTCGAAAAAGGCTACGCGTTTGCCTCTATTGATTATCGGTATAGCACTACAGCCGCGTTTCCGGCCCAGATTCAGGACTGCAACCAGGCACTAACGTTTCTGTATCGGAACGCCGAAAAATATGCCTATGATAAAAGTCGTATTGCCCTGATCGGGTTTTCGGCGGGTGGACATCTGGCTTCGTTGCTGGCCCTATCGAACAACAATTCAGTGCCCGATTTCTACGCTGACCGAAAACCGGCTCCCTTTCGCATCAAAACCGTAATTGACTTCTACGGCCCTGCCGATTTGCTGGCGATGATGCCCAGAAACGGTTCGCTGTCAGATAGTATCACCAACGCCGAAAGTCGCTTGTTGGGGGCCACACCGCTTCACCGGCCCGATCTGGCGAAACGGGCTAGCCCGGTAACGTACGTAGATAAAAATGACCCGCCGTTCTTGATTATTCACGGCGAAAAAGACGAATCGGTGCCGCCTGCTCAGTCGATTTTGCTAAGTTCCTGGCTAACGCTGGCGCATGTCAAAAACAAGGTAATCATCGTGCCGAACGCGCCACATTATGGCGCTATGTTCGACAGCGACTTCAATCAAAAGGCTATTTTTGAGTGGCTGGACCTGTATCTTAAGTAGCAACAGTTGTTTAGTTTTTTGTCATTCAGTTTTACCCCTAAATCCCCTGAAGGGGACTTTGCTCGTGCTCAAACAAAGTCCCCTTCAGGGGATTTAGGGGTAAAACTGAATGACAAAATGGGGCTATTACCCTTCGGCTCGCAGCACATCCAATGGTGGACGTACCAGCACCTCGCGACTGTTAAAAACACCAATCACCACGGTTAGGGCGGTCACCGTAAAGGCCACAACAACCAGCGGGAGCGTGTCTGGTCGGTAGGGGACTTCAAAGACGAATCGGGCCAACGCCCATGTGCCCGCTACTGAAAGTAAAATACCCGAGAGAGCAGCCAATAAACCCAGTAATCCGTATTCCAGCGCAGTAATTCGGAGAATCTGGGCGCGGCTGGCACCGAGCGTTCGGAGTAAAACACTCTCGCGGAGCCGCTGATATTTACTGATCACCACTGAACTAGCCAATACCAAAAGACCCGTTAGGATACTGAACAGAGCCATAAACTGGATGACGAACGAGATTTGCGCCAGAATTTCATCCACTGTTTTCAGAATCAGGCCAAGATCAATCGCCGAGACATTTGGAAAATGACTGACCAACTCGCGCTGAAGCATAGCCGACGTCTGGTTGTTAGGAACGCGGGTCATCAGCACATGAAACTGCGGAGCCTGATCAAGAATGCCCGACGGGAATACGACCAGAAAGTTCGTTTGTACGCGGTTCCATTCCACTTCACGGGTGCCACCAACAATGGTCTGAATCGGTGCGCCCTGTACGTTGAAATCGAGTGTGTCGCCTAGTTTGAGATGCATCCGGTCCAGAAAATCTTTCTCGATAGACACATAGATAGCCCCGTTGGCCTGATACGGAGCTTTGCCAGACGACAGTTTCTCCGACGAGATCAGTGTGTCTCGGTACGTTACGCGGTACTCGCGGGTGAAAGCCCATTTAGGTGTTTTGGCCGTGGTATCTTTTGGGTTTTTTTGAATAATGTCGGTCGTCCCGTTAATATCTGACAAACGCATTGTTACGACTGGCACTTCCTGCAAGATGGGTAATTTCTGTTTTTTTATCAACGCCCGAATTCCCGCAATCTGCTCATTCTGAATATCGAAAAGCACCATATTTGGCTGATTGCCACTAGCCGATAATTCGACCCTGCCTAGTAAAAGCCCCTGCGTCAAGTAAAGCGTCGCGATCAGGAATGCACCCAATCCGATGGAGGTGACAAGGATGAGTGTCTAGTTATTGGGTCGGTATAAATTCGCCAGACTTTGCCGCCAGATATAACTCCATGACGTTGGGAAGAATTTGCGTACCAGCCAGATTAAGCCCAAACCCAGCGTCGTCAGAATGCCGAAGGCAAGCGCAAGTCCGCCCGTAAAGCCTATCGCCAGCATGAAATTGTGCGTTTGCAAATAAGCAAAACCGACAATAAACCCAACGACTAATAAGTACACCAGCCACCGCAATGGGTCTCGGTTACTCAAATCATCTTCATACGAATTTCGCAGTGTTCGCAGGGGGGAAACGTTCCGAATAGCCAGTAATGGGAGTAGAGCGAAAAGGACCGAAATAAGTAATCCCGTGCCGATGCCGCCGAATATAGCCGGGCCCGATAAGGTTGTTTCGACCGTAATAGGGAGGAAATTACCAAACACTCGCGGCAAAATCAACTGCACTACAGAGCCCGCCAACGCGCCAATTATGGCCCCAATTAAGCCCATCAGGGCCGTTTGGATAAGGTAAATTAAAAAAGCCTGTCGTCCGCTGGCGCCGAGCGTCCGCAAAATAGCGACCGACGTTACTTTTTCTTTTACGTATAACTGCACGGCGCTGGCAACCCCCACGCAGCCTAACAACAAAGCGACAAACGCCACCAAACTAAGATACTTGGTCAAGTCGGCGAAGGAACGGCCGGTCTGTTTTTTACGCCCATCAACGGTATCATAATTTACTCCGTCCTTATCCAGCCGCGCCGAAATAGATTTAACGTATTTCTCAACATCGGTGCCGGGAGCAAATTGGTAATAATATTTATACGCTACCCGACTGCCGCGTTGCAGTAGCCCGGTGCCAGACAAAAACTGGTTTGGAATGAATACCGTTGGCGCCACGGTGGCCGCAATGGCGGCTTGTCCCGGCGTTTTCATAACTCGTCCCGCAATTAGAAATGATAGATTACCGACTTTCACCGAATCACCAATGTCAGCGCCCAACTGCACCAGCAGCCCATCGTCTACCAAAGCTACGCGCTGGACTGCCTGCCGAAACGATTGAATGGCGGATGCTGGCTGAACTTCCCACACGCCATAATAGGGGAAATTGCCCTGTAACCCTTTCACCTGTGCCAGCCGGACACCACCCGTTTTAGGAATAGACACGAGCGACGCAAACGAAACTTCTTGAGCACGATCACGGCCGAGAGTTTTAGCTAATTGCGCCGTTTTGGGCGATGGCGGTCGATTCCAGGAAAGTGTCAGGTCAGCCCCGAGGAGTTCGCGGGCCTGATCGTCGATGCTGCGGGCCAGATTATCGCCAAACGAATTAATCGCTACCAGTGCCGCAATACCCAGCACAATGGCCGACATAAACAGCAGTAACCGTTGTCGGCTCCGGCGGCTGTCGCGCCAGGCCATGCGGAAAAGCCAAGACATAATTGAAAGCGTGAAAGAATTAATGAGTGAAAGAGTGAATAGACGGAGGTGAGTGGAATCTCACTCTTTCACGCTTTCGTTCTTTCGCTCTTTGGAGTCAGATACAACCGTACCGCCTTTAATTCGGATGATGCGTTGCGTGCGGGAAGCTAATTCCATATCGTGGGTGACGAGAACGAGCGTTGTTCCGGCTTCGCGGTTAAGTTCAAAAAGCAGGTCGACAACAGTGGCGCTGGTATCGGCGTCGAGGTTGCCGGTGGGTTCATCGGCGAAGAGTAACTTAGGTCGGTTTGCAAACGCCCTTGCCAGCGAAATTCGCTGCTGTTCGCCACCCGACAGCTGAGTAGGGTAGTGGTGCCCACGCTGACCCAAACCAACGCGCTCAAGCAGGGCCTGAGCAGCTTTCCCCGCTCCTTTTTCTCCGCGGAGTTCGAGCGGCACCATCACATTTTCGAGTGCTGTAAGGGTGGGCAGGAGTTGGAAATTCTGGAAAATAAACCCTACGTATTGATTCCGTATAGCCGCCCGTTGATCTTCATTGAGCGTATCCAACCGAACGTCGTTTAAATAAACACTGCCCGAAGAGGCCCGGTCCAAACCGGCGCACAAACCCAATAGTGTAGTTTTGCCGCTGCCCGATGGCCCAACAATAGAGAAGGTATCACCGGGTTCGAGGGTAAAGTTGACGCCGTGCAGAACGGTCAGGTCACGGCCGCCACTCGGGTAGGTTTTCGTCAGATTTTCGACGCGTAGAATACTCATGGAACAAAATGTCGTAGATGCTACTTTTATTTACCACAGAGATGGCTACTTGCTTTCTCTAAGTCGTTTATATCTTAACGGCGCACCGCTCTGTGATAAACAATTAACTCTTGTACAAACAATGAAGTTCTTGAAAATGCGCCAAACACCTTATTCTATGATAAGCGGGTTGTTGCTGGTCTTAACGGTCTGGGGCTGTGGCTCATCCGACACGAAGACAAATGCAACGACAACGACCGCACCAACCGGACAAGCTGACTCAAAACCAGCTGTTACGGCCAAAAAGCAAATCGTGTTATTTTATGGCAATAGTTTAACCGCAGGCTACGGTGTTGAGCCATCGCAGGCATTTCCGGCGTTGGTGGGGCAAAAAATTGACTCGGCCGGTCTGAATTACAGCGTTGTGAATGCTGGATTGAGCGGTGAAACCACCGCTGGGGGCAAAAGTCGCATTGGCTGGGTATTGCGTCAGCCGGTAGCGGTGTTCGTGCTGGAACTGGGCGGTAACGACGGATTGAGGGGGCTTCCGTTGGCAGCCACCCGGCAAAATCTGCAAGCTATCATGGACACCGTCCGGCAGAAAAGTCCTCAGGCGACAATTGTATTGGCCGGAATGCAGATTCCGCCGAATATGGGTACCAGCTATACAAAGGAGTTTCGGGGATTATTTAAGGAATTAGCCACGCGGAATAAAGCCGTTTTGATCCCGTTCCTGCTCGAAGGTGTCGGCGGAATTCCTAAACTCAATCAAGCTGATGGTATTCATCCAACCCCCGCCGGACACAAAGTTGTGGCCAATACGGTCTGGAATATATTACGTCCGGTGCTGAACAAATGATGAGCTTATTTGGAGACATCCTAAAAACCTCTAAATCCCCTGAAGGGGACTTTACTCATGCTCGAACAAAGTCCCCTTCAGGGGATTTAGAGGTTTTGGAATGTCTCTAAGAGCTTACAGCAATGGAGTGTGTTTACCGCGCTATTAAAACGGATAGCCGACTGCGATGTTGAACACCAGATTTTGTTTGCGCCAGGCGGTACTGCTAAAGTCTATTTCCTTAACAACCCACTCACTGCCATTGGTTTTGTAAGGCTTCCGTAAGGGTGTTGCCAGATCGAAGCGTACCAGAAAATAGGACAGGTCAATACGAATCCCAACGCCCGCCCCAATGGCTATTTGCTTTATAAAATCTGAACTGAATTTTGCCTGAGCATCGGCCCCAAAAACATCGTTGTTCGAGTACGTCCAGATGTTGCCCGCATCGACAAAAACAGCCCCTTCAATATACTGCGTGAACTTTGCCCGAATTTCGGTATTGGCTTCGAGCTTGATATCGCCACCACCATCCTGAAATATTTGACCATCGCGAATGGTATCTCGGGCAAAAAGCCCCGGCCCGATAGCCCGTGGCCGGAAGGCCCGAATGCTGTTACTGCCGCCCACAAAATACTGTTTGGTGAGCGGTAGTTGGAGCCCTTTCGAATTGCCATACGTAACTCCCAGACCAGCGAACAGGCGATTCGCCCACGTTACTTTTGGCGTTAGTTTCCTGTATAAACGCGCGTCGGCATCAATTCGCAAAAACTGGGCAAATGGAACATTGATGATGATTTTATCCCCGTCATCGTTCCGTTTGCTGGTAAATAAGTTAGCCAGATTACCCGCAATCTCTACATTAGTGGCTAACCGAAACGTAGTTGCCGATGCCGAACGGAGCGACGTGTTATAGTTAAAGGAGTATAAACTGCTAAGAATTAACTGCTGCGAGCGACTGACAGTGAGGTATTGTTGATAAATATATGGGTTTGTTACTAAGTTATTCAGCGCTGAATCAAGAAACGCAGTGCTAATATTAGATGGCCGTACATACGTAATATTGAACGGTTGAAACGAATGTTCAACCTGTTGATTTTGCCGCCAGGAATAACCAAATGTGGTCTGAAATGAATTAAGATCGTATAAACCGCCCCGAATAATCTTCTGAGCACTTAGCGTAACATTCGTTTTGGGTAGGGCTTGCCGCTGGTCATAACGAAAGCGAAGGGGACTAACCAGGCGTGGAAAACTCAACAGGGCGTCGGCGCCAAGGCGGTAATTGGTTATGTTCCGATCGCCACCACCAACTTGAAATTCAATCCCGGCTGTTGTATTAATGGTCAACAATTCAGCCCGTTTTATGGCATTCCGATTTCGCCAGCTAAGCGTCACCTGCGACCCGTTGAAGTTGTTTGAGCGAGAGGTTCCATCAACTTCTACCCGAATCGATTTTGCCGGGTAAGGCGTCAGGTAATAATGCACATCGAGCACGGCGGAGTCGCCTTGCTGTTCAGGTTCAAACCGATTCCGGACAAACTTAAAAGCGCCCACGTTAATAAACCGGGATAACGTCAAATCCTGCGCCCGGCTGTTGTAGCGTTTGCCCGGTTGCACCGTTACAATGTCGCGAAAGAGTTTGGGGTTAAATCGGTGCGTAGAATCGACAATAGTAAACCGTTCATCGCTCTTGTAGGCCTGCCCCAAACTCGTGTCGACCTGCGCGGTTGACAGATTGTAATTTGGGTAAATAAATATATTCCGAATGCCATAAGGAACGCCGGCTGCTTCGGGCATTTCGGGCTTGATGGCAAAAATTAAATTGGTGTGGTGGCTAACCGAATCGTTGTCGGCCAGAATAGCTATGTAGTCGGGCAGAAAATAATAATAACCGCGCTGCTTGAGTGCCTGACTAATACGCTCGCGTTCTAACTTAATATTATCGAAGAGATAAGGGTCGCCTTTTTTAATAATAGTGCGCTTACCTGCGGCCTGTAATGCCTTGCGAATGGAAGTCGAATCGACTAAAAATGCGATGGAATCAACATGGTAACGTGGCTGAACGTCAACCGTATACACCCCTCTCGCTTTGTATCCAGTTTCTTTCAATACACCCGTAACCGTTGAGCCAAAGTACCCGGTGTTTTGTAGAGTAGCTTTCCAAACCGGAATGTTGGACGAAATGGCTTTGGCGCTCGCCAGGACAGGTTCTTCGCCAAACTTTCGTCGAAACCACGCCCGAAAACCATTTCGTTTGGGCTCTCCAAAAAGGTAGTAAAGACCAACTTTGTAAGCATAACCAAATAGTTGTTTGTTTGGCCTTGGTCGGGCCAAGGCACCTAACTGCTCCTTTATGTTCCCTTGTTCGTCTTTCGATACGGTCGAATCTGCTTTTATTATAATATCTGTACCTGCATAAAGCCGCTCATTTTCGGGGAGGTGTTTGGCGATGTTACAAGCGTTGAGCGAGAGAATGAGCAACAGTAAAAACAGGCGTATTGCCGGACTGGAAACTGCCGTAACACATTGCTTTGCCCCAAATTGTAGTCTGGGAATATGTATAATTTGAGAGACTACAGCAGCAATAAAAATATATATACGAACAATCATAGTTAATTCACCGAAGGTCTTGCCGACCGACGCAGGATGTCGGCAAGCGTGTTATAATCCACCGTGATCACAAAACCAACGCCCGTTTCAATGATGTAGCCATCCAGTACGGCCTGGTAATCGTTACGCCGGTAACCCCGCAATACATAACGCCCGTCGCGACTGAGGTTATAATTTAAGGATACATTGTCGAATACTTCGTTGGGATTGCGGGTGGCGCTTTGAGCTGCATTTTCGAGGACAAAGTTCCGCCCAACAGCTACCGTAAGTCGGCCTGATAGAAAACTCTTCGAGAGGCCCACGTTCAGGTCTGTACGTGCTCCGTTGGTGGTGCCGCCCGTATTGGCGCTACCCGTTTGCGACATTAGATTGAAATCAACGTCGAAGCCCTTTAAAATCCCCGATGCAAGCCGACCCAACTGTTCCGAAATGAGTTTACTAACACTGCTTCGGGCGACGCCTTCGGCCTGTGTATCCAAGCCGCCGTTATTAGAACCCGAGAAGAAATCGGACGTATTTTCGGGTAAGAACCGGTTCAGAATCAGCAGAGCAAATACCTGCTTGTTTATTTGTGACTGATCCTGACGAAGGGTTTTTAGCTTATTTTCAATGGTTGTCGCGTACTCACTCGATGCCCCGGAACTACCATCTTCAGCTTCGGGAAGGCGAATGTCAAAATCCAGTTTTGGCGCGGCTAAATTGTTGCCAATAGTCAGCGCCACATCAAAAGGTAGCTTACGATTGAGCGCTGCCGCATTGATGCTGGTGGTTTCGTTTCCAATAAGATCGGCAGGGGAGGTTGACACCTGATAAACAGCCGTGATGTTAATATCGGCTTTGAGTGGATCGCCGGTAAACTGGATATAGCCGCCTTTTTGAATCTTGAACTGGCGTTTCAATACCTGATATGTCAGCGAGTATTCACCCTCCGTCACGTCGTATCGTCCCAATACGGTTATTTGCCCGGCAGCATTTACACCCACATTGAGCCGGGCATTGCCTTTTGCCCGCAGGTAGTCGCCGTTTAATTCGTCTACCACAATGGTTAGTTCCGACTTCTCATCGGCCTCTAGATCGAGCGAGATATTGGCGTTACTCAGTTGATCAAAAGCCAGTCGCGGAGCCAGACTGTCGCGCTTGGGACGGTACAAATATTTTGTCAACGCCAGCGAATCCTTGTGATTGATAAACGTAACAATCTTATTCGATTCGTTCACGTCTAACTGCTGATCGGGTAGTACTACCGAAACTTTACTGCCATCTTCAAGCCGGATCGTTCCGTTAACCGATGGACTGGTTCCGGCTCCTTTAATCCGTAAATCGGCTGTGATGGATGCTTGTCCATACGCGTAATCATTGTCTTTACGAGCCGCGTTCAACACCTGAAAATGGTCGGCCCGAACACGCAGGTTATAGGTCGCATTGGGTAAGTTTCGTAAAACAACCGTGCCATCGGTTGTCAGCGATCGGCCTTGATCATCGCGCATTTTGAAGCCGTCCAGCGTGATTGTCTGGTTAGCGAACGCTAGTTTTTCCTGATCGAGGTGGTAGGTCGCATTGAGTTGCTTGATATTAAAGGCGACCGAATCAAAAGCGACAGTACCATCCAGCTTCGGATTGTCGGCGGCTCCCGCCACGGTAAACCCGCCAGTGAGCTTCCCCTTCGCTTGCCGCAACTCGCCAAAACTAAAGGCCTCAATCGTTCGGGCGTCCAGGCGGTTCAGCTTAATGGCCAGATCGAAAGCCTCTTTTGCATCATTAGGATTGTAGAAACCAGTAATGGTCGCATCGTTATACGGTCCTGCAAGAACTGTGTTGACACTAATACGCCCCTCCGTCGTATTGTTAAAGCGGGCGGTGAGGTTACCAATTGGCTGGCTCATCACCTTAAGGCTATCCACATACACAGAACCTGTAAAAGCCAGCTTGCTATCAGTACCCATGTAGTCGCGTACAATCACCGTACCATTGAGTTGGCCGCTGGCGAGCGTAGTATCCTGATTTGCCAACCGAGCCAGATTTGCCAGTTCAATAGCACGAGCTGTAACCCGAATAGGCGCGTTGCCATATTGCTCGGTGCTATTTATCTCTAGCGATTGCTGGTCATCCTCAATATGTAATTGGTTAATTAGAATCCCATCTTTGCCATATTGAGCGAAACCAGACGTATCGGTTTCCCAGCGTTGGTAGTTGGTTAACAGACCTTTGGGGGAAAACTGAAAGCGGTAGCTGGAGTCGACAATGCTCAACGTACCCGAAAGTCCATGCAAGTCCTGGTTGATGGAATCTTTGTTGACGACCGCAAACCGGAACCGATTATTAGCGGCAACACCGTTCAAATCTGTCTGGCGAATGTTGAGGCCATTATACACGACTCCGTCGATGCGACCATCAACTTTCAATTGATTATTGGCTCCCCGTATGGCCAGCGTACTTCCCTGAAGGGTGGTGGTATCATACACGACCACACCAGTACGCAATGTAGCCGACAGCGTCGTGTCGCGCGTGTTATCCAAATAAGCATTCAGCCGAACCGTGTCCAATCGGGTCAATGCCGGGACAAATGCCTGAAACAGTGGATTTTGGTACGCTTTCAGGTTCAGGGTAAATGCGTGCGGGGGCGGGATGCGTTTATACGTAAACGATGGTAAGGCAATGTACTGACTAATTTCGCCCGCAATAATGTCATATAATTGAGTATACTCAAACTGCCCGTTTAGAGTTAGTCTTGCCCCCGGAAGTTGAGCGACTACATTTTTTGTGGTTCCATTGGCGGCTAGTTTGGCATAGAGCGAATCGACCGGGTAATTTTTTCCATTTAAGCTTAAAACTGCATCACTTGCCGAAACGGTGCCAACAGGCCGAGCCGGATCAGTTGAAGCCATGTCGAGTATAATCCGTCCTTTGAGCGACAGTGGATCTTTGTAAAGCTTCAGTTTTTGAAGATTCAATTCGTTCACGACAGCTTGCCCAACTATGCTGGGAAATTCGCCTTTTAGACCAACTTTGGTATCCAGCGTTAGACTGGCATTCGGATCTTTGAGTGAACCCTTGAGGTCCAGATTACCATTCGCCAGTTTACCTTCGGCATTCAGGTTCTGATAACGATAACCATTTAGCTCGGCCGACTGAACTGCCAGATCAAAATTAGTCGTCAGCGTTTTAGGGTCAATGCCTCGTCCATCAACAGTGGCCCGGCCAGTCAGTTTGCCAATCGTTCCCGTTTGTTTCAGCCATTTGCCTGCATCGAAATCATTTAGATTGAGCGTGCCTTTGTAGGTCTGGTTTTTACCCGCTACAAAGCCAGCCAATTTGCCATCGAAGGCAGCCGTTCCCCAATCTGTATTTACTTTGGCGTCTAAAACGAGATTGTTTAGCTCACCTTTTAGTTTCCCTGTTAGTTGAATTTTAGGCGGTAGCGCAATGGATGAAGGAATAGACCCTTTTGGCGCTAGCTTATTAATATCGGCCAAACTCGTCACCGCTTCCTTCACCGTCATGTCTACGCCAAGGTGATTGGGATCGGTTACGTTTGTCAGGCGACCGCTGGCGCGTATCCTCGTACCCGACAGCATATCGAACTCTACGCGAGGAAGGTTCAGCGCGGCCAGTGTGCCAACTGCCTGCGCATTTGCCTTAAATACGCCACCCCGATTTCCTGCAAATGGGGGCGTGTCGGCCAGAAACGGGGCCAGTTGCAACACATCATCAACTGACAAACGACTCTGACGCAGGTTTACCCGGACGCCCACGCGTTTGGCAAAACGCGGATTACTCAATTGCCCCAACGAATCGTAGCGCAACACTAACTGGTCGCGCAGGAGCGTGGTTGGCGTTTGAATGTAGAGTTTGGTGAGTGTGGTGGTGGTATCAGTATATAAAAGATTGCCTTCAAGTTTCTGAAGGACAAATCCACTGGTGGCCCGGAACCGTCCGTTACGCAGTTGACCGCTAATGCGTTGACCACGTTTACCCAAATCCTGATAGACCAGAAACTTTCCGTCGATACCCAGATTTTGCAAATCGAGGTGACTGTAATCCAGACCCTTTTTTTGCCGGGGAGCCGTTTCATCGTCGTAACGAATGCGATTATTAGCGAAGCGAACGTTGGTAAGGTTTGCCTGCCAGCCCGGTGCGGTAGTAGCTGATGTGGTGGTCGGTTGAGTAGCTTTGGCTTTCTTCGTTGGTTTGGTTAGCAAGGCTGCCACATCGGCGTTGGTCAGATCGAGCGATTTAATGCCGATTTTTTCGCCATCCAGGTAAAAATAATCGGACTCCATCGCCAACCGTTCTGCATTACCCTTCGTCTGGAAATCTGCCGTTGCAACCTGCACGTCCCACTTTGCCCGATTAATCTGCCATTTTCCTAAAGCGAGATCAAGTGTGTCTCCCGGTTTTGAGGGTGCACTGGGGGGCGTTGGTAAACCTTCATACAATCGTGTATAAACGTCTAACCCATCGACGGCTACGTCGGACAGGTGATATTTGGATTTGGCAACATCTGTCTCGCTGAAGGTAGCCCGCAGGCTATCGACATATGCATTGACATTGGCACCAACTACATCATCATTGTACTTAATACGAACATCTTTTAGACCAATACCCGTCAAATTAATGATCATCGAACTACCCGTTGTATCAACGGGCGCAGCTGGGTCTGGTGTAACAAATGCATTAACCAGATATTGAAAATTAAACGCTGTATCGGGTAACGTTCGGTTGATATTCAGGCGAATATGCTCCAGTTCAATCTGGTTTAGGGCAAGACGATTGTTGAGTAACCCCCACATGTCGAGGTCAATACGCATTCGGCCTCCATTGATCAACGTATCGCCCTTAGGTGTTTTGAAAAAAACGTCCTCTAATTCAATCCAGTCCGGAATAGAATAGCTGATACGCCCGATATGGAAAGGCGACTGAATTTTTTTGGCGAGATATGAATTTACCTGGTTCGTTACCAACTGCTGTCCCCAGGGAGTTGTGGTTACAACCACCACAAATCCTACTAACAACAGGATGATGGCAAGTAAGCCAAGGAGAATACGGACAACTAGTTTCGACACAACACGCTGAGTTTTGGCGGCAAATTAATCAGTTTATAATCGCATCGGGACAATAATAGGTGCGTTTATAACGAGCTACGGGTATAATATGTTACTGGTTAAACCCAAAGCTACTAAATGTTCCTAAATATCTCCTATTTGTGGACCTGAACACGATTCGCCTGATAAACCAATTCTACGACCTAAGGCGTGTCATACTTACCTACTCAACTTATACGCAGATCAACCTCGTTTTGTTGCCAAGCCACAGCTTATATGTGCTTAACCGGTTGTCTGACCTATCAACCTTTTGTCCGGTTTAGGACTCTTTCTTTAACAAGTTGTTGCAGACCCGGACCGAAGAGGGTAATTTTGGGCTTTCACGTCTGTTCAACTATGAGCGATCTTTTTACTGCTGAATCAATCATCAGCCTGCTGACCCTGACATTTCTGGAAATTGTTCTGGGTATTGATAACATCATTTTCATCTCCATTGCGGCTAATAAGCTCGCTCGGGGAGACCAACCCAAAGCGCGGAACATTGGTTTAATTTTGGCGATGGCGTTCCGGCTGATATTATTGCTGGGTATTTCAATCGTCATATCGCTTAGTAAGCCATTTACACACATTGATGCGGGCTGGTTTAAAGCGGCCTTCACGGGTCAGAGCCTGATTCTGTTTGCCGGTGGGCTATTCCTGCTTTACAAAGCCACATCCGAAATTCACCATAAATTAGAAGGCGGTGAGGACGAAGAGGTGGACGGTAGTACGAAAGGAAAAGCAACGATTTCGAGTGTGGTCACGCAAATTGCCATCACGAATATCGTTTTCTCAATAGACTCTATTCTAACGGCTATTGGTCTGACACAGAACGTGGCCATCATGATGATTGCTGTTGTGCTTTCCATTTTGATTATGATGTTTTTCGCCGGTCCCGTTGGCTCGTTCGTCAATGAACACCCGACTATTCAGATGTTGGGTTTGGCTTTTTTGATCATGATCGGTTTCATGCTTGTGGCCGAAGGAGCACATTTGTCTGAAGTAGTTATTTTCAATCAGGAAGTTGGCACCGTTCCCAAAGGGTATTTATACTTCGCTATTGCCTTCTCGCTTTTAGTTGAATTCTTGAATATTCGTCTGCGTAAAAAGCAACCCCCGGTTAAGTTACATTCCTACGAAGGTCAACCCGGTCAGGACGGCATGATTTAACCCATTTTTGCTACAACAAACCGCTATTTTGTCTCTTACCGACCAGTTAAACGATATTCTTGGTAGCCTCAGAGGCTTCGGGCCGGAGATATGGTTGTCACTATCTTTTTGCCTGTTATTGGTAGTTGAGCTGATTTTAGTTCGGCTAATGTCGTTGTTGAAAGCCCGTCAATATTTGGCGGGCTTAAGTGTTGTCGTGGTTCTGGTCTCGGGCGTTTGGGCAGTGCTGCTACCAACGCGGGGATTCCTGTTTATTCACCTGCTTTTCCTCGATAATCAGGCGATTTTCATTCAGGTCATCATCTCGCTGAGTGCTGTTTTTGTGTTATTATACGAGGTATTTGCTTCGTCAACCCGATTGGCCGACCCCAGTGCCGAATTTCCAGCGTTTCCTGTTGAGGAAAAAACCATCGGGAGGCCCAGGCTACCGCTCGAATGGTATTCCCTGCTGATCGCTATGACGTTGGGCTTATTCCTGATGACGATGTCAGTTAACATGCTCAGTATTTACCTGAGCATTGAACTCGTTTCCATTTGCTCCTACTTGCTCACCGCGCTCACCGCCGACCGAAAAGCATCGGAAGGTGGTATTAAATATTTACTATTTGGCGCCATAAGTTCGGCCATAATGCTGTACGGAATGTCATTGCTTTATGGCATGACCGGTACGCTCGATCTTACTGCCGATGTTTTTGGGGCCGAGCTAGCTCAACAGGATGCATCGGTAGTGGCGGTTGCTGTGTTGCTAACGTTGGCTGGTTTGTTATTTAAAATCGCGGGTGTGCCGTTTCACGTCTGGACGCCCGATGCTTACGAAGCTGCCCCGGTACCCGTTGCAGCTTTCTTCTCGGTTGGACCGAAAGCGGCTGCGGTATTGGTTCTAATGCGGGTTGTAACAGCCTTACCCATTGAGTCGTCGGGCGGCACCACGGCGGCAGTACTGCAAACGCCATTAGCGGTGTTGGCTCTGGCGGGTATTTTGATCGGTAATCTGTCGGCTCTTCGGCAAACCGATGCCAAACGGCTGCTGGCTTACTCAACTATTGCCCATGCCGGTTTCCTACTGGTGGGCGTTGTCGCTCTCACCGAAGCCGGGTTTGAAGCTGTTTTGTTCTACATCGCTACGTACCTATTCATTTCGCTTGCCGCCTTTCTTCTGATCGACTTGCTGGCTCGCAGTAACAACAGCGATGGTGCCGCCGAACCATTGACCATTAGTCGTTTTGCGGGTTTGGGAGCAAGGCAACCGCTCTTGTCTATTGCCTTGACGGTAGTGATGCTGGCCTTAACGGGTCTGCCACCAACGGTTGGTTTTACCGCCAAACTCTTATCGTTTTCGGCGTTATACGAAGCCTATCAACGCACGGGTGATGCCTGGCTACTGGCTTTATTTACGTTGGGTTTGCTGAATGCACTGATTTCGCTGGTCTATTATCTCAAGATTCCTTTTCTACTTTTCTTTCGATCGGCTCCGGTCAGTCAGGCACCAGAGAGTCCTGTAGTTTTGCCTAAAGTAGCTGTCTGGCTGGCTGTTGGCTTGGTTGTTCCGGTAATCGTATTATTTCTAAAACCGGACTTGCTGCTTCAATTTATTACAGCGAAGTAACTAACCCGTTTCCTCAAAGACATAGACGTATTTCGGAAAAGGCGCCGACGTTTCGTTTCTTTGCATCTTGAAACAAGCTGTTTTGTGCTTATGAGTCCAGTTCGCGACCTTATGGTCTTAGATATGTCAATTGATGAATTGTTCGACCAGTTCGATAAACTTCGCGTCCTGATTATTGGCGATGTAATGCTTGATTCCTACGTTTGGGGGCGTGTGGAGCGGATTTCGCCCGAAGCACCCGTACCCGTGGTTACGGTTGATCGACGTGAACTTCGCCTGGGTGGAGCGGGAAATGTGTTGCTAAACGTACAGGCATTGGGGGCCGAAGCCATCATTTGCTCCATCATCGGTACCGATGGACCGGGCGATCAACTTGAACAGGAACTCTGCGATCGGGGCCTCAATTGCGACGGACTCATCCGAAGCAAAGCCCGAATTACAACGATTAAAGAACGAATTATTGCGGGTTCTCAACAGGTGGTTCGTGTCGATACGGAAACCGACAAATACATCACCACTGACGAACGGACGCAGTTAGTTGCTAAAGCCAAAGAACTCATTCCAACTTGCCACGTCGTTATTTTTGAAGATTATGACAAAGGCGTTTTGAGTAAAGAAGCCATTGCTGAGATTACCGATTTCGCTAATGAGCATCGTGTTCCAACGGTAGTTGATCCTAAAAAGCGCAACTTTCTGTCTTATCAAAATACAACGCTTTTCAAGCCAAACCTGAAAGAACTGCGTGAGGGCTTAAAAGTAGATTTTGACGTAGATAAGCCCGAAGAGCTACAGGCAGTTGTCAATCAATTGAAAGAAACATTAAATCTCAAAGGAGCGCTAATCACGCTATCGGAGCGAGGGGCGTTTATTGACTATAATGGCGATCAACTGAAACTCCCGGCCCACGTTCGCAAAATTGCCGACGTATCGGGAGCGGGCGATACCGTCATCAGCATTGCCGCCTGCTGCGTGGCGCTTAAACAATCGCCACACATCATTGCCGGGCTTTCAAACCTCGGCGGAGGTCTGGTTTGCGAGTCTGTCGGCGTGGTACCCATTGATAAGGCGCAACTAAAACAGGAGGCAAAGGAGAGTTTATAGACGTCAACCCACTGTTATTAATTAAATGTAAAATGGATAATGAACAATGGATAATGCTTTGACTATTAGCATTATCCATTGTTCATTATCCATTTACTGATATCACATTTCTTTCACGGCATCGACGAAACACCGCGCTTTGTCGGGGTCGGTATCGGGGTAGATACCGTGACCAAGGTTTGCAATGTAATGTTGATGACCAAACGCACTGAGCATCTGTTTTACTTCTGCCCGAATCTGGGCAAAATCAGCGTAAAGAACGCAAGGATCTAGATTGCCCTGCAACACCCGGTCTGGAATTAACACCCTTGATTCTTTGGGGTCCATGTTCCAGTCCAAGCCCACAACATCGCAACTCAACTGCCCAATTTCATGCCGGGCGAAGAATGCTCCTTTGGCAAAAACGGTCACGGGTACATCGCTAATCAGGTCGCAGATTTGTTTGATGTAAGGCATCGAAAATGTCTGGTACTGTTCCGGGGAAAGGATGCCCGCCCACGAATCGAAAATCTGAACCAAATCGACGCCAGCCCGTATCTGCGCCTGCAAATACGCAATCGTGCTATCGGTAATTTGCTGAAGCAGCGCATGCGCAAAATTCGGGTCTGTGTAGAGCAGTTTTTTGGCAACCGAAAAGGTTTTGGAACCTTTGCCTTCGGTCATGTAGCAGAAAATAGTAAACGGAGCACCCGCAAAACCAATTAACGGCACCCGATTATTCAGTTCTTTTTTGGTTAGTTTGATGGCATCCAGCACGTACCCCAAGTCGCTTTCTGCATCGGCGACACGCAGGTGGCTCAAGTCGGCCATATTGCGTACCGTCGTCGGAAAAACCGGTCCCCGACTTTCGATCATTTCGTAAGGTAATCCCATTGCTTCGGGCACTACCAGAATATCGGAGAAAATAATGGCGGCATCAACGTCGAACGCGTCAACCGGCTGAATAGTCACTTCGGCGGCTAGTTCGGGTGTTTTCGCCAGCGTAATGAAACTGCCCGCCCGCTCCCGAACGGTCCGGTATTGGGGTAGTACACGACCGGCCTGCCGCATCATCCAAACAGGCACACGCTCCGTCAATTCGCCCCGTGCGGTTCGGAGCAACAAGTCATTTTGTAAAATCATGGTGCAAATATCCGAACTCCTGCTTTGCCGAAAGAATTTTAGTAAAGTTTATCAGGACAAATTTATTAAGTGCCAGATTTCGTACTATTTCGCAATTTTGCCAAAATCAGAAAATCCAATGCCCTCTCTCTTTATCGACGCCGAACGTTTGCGCGACCTCAACAGTGGTTTGGGTCAGGTCTGTTTGCACCTCGGCCACGAACTGGTTCGCCAACGGCCCGACGGTCGCGATGGCGAACCGTGGAATCTTACGTTTCTAGTGCCCAAAGGCCAAACGGATGTTTTTGGAAATTCAGTAAAGTATATTGAAGCGTCGTGGTTACGAAAGTTTTGGACACCGGGCCGGTACGATGTTTGGCATTGTCTGCATCAGGATTCGGATTATTTGCCCCGAGCTGGACAGAGTAAGCTGATATTGACAATTTACGACCTGAATTTCCTGGAACGAGTGGATTATTCGGCCGCAAAAAAAGGCCGTAAATTAGGTCAGCTTCAACGCAAAATTAATCGGTCATCGTTGTTAACGGCTGGGTCGGCTTATACGGCTTCGGTAGTTAACGAGCATTTACATATCCCTGAAACGTTGCCTCTGAAAGTTGTTTACACCGGTGTCGCTGTTGATCCAAAAAACGCGCTAGGTGCGTTACCCACTGATTCGCCAGTGAACTCATTGATGCAAGCTGATGGCGCGGTTTCGCCGTTTTTTCTTTTTGTCGGGGTTATTCATCCTAAAAAGAACGTTCACACATTGCTGCCGTTGCTTGAAGCTTTTCCCGATTATAAGCTAGTATTGGCTGGACCCGACCGCCATACATATGCCCAGCACATTCGCGAACAGGCTCAAAATCTTGGTGTCGCCGACCGACTGCTGATGCCCGGTGCTGTTGATGAAACTACCAAATTGTGGCTCTACGGCCACTGTGAAGCGTTTCTATTCCCATCGCTAACCGAAGGATTTGGTTTGCCCGTTGCCGAAGCCATGACATTTGGTAAACCCGTGTTTATTTCCAATCTGACAAGCCTACCCGAAGTTGGCGGCAAAGAAGCTTACTATTTTGAGAATTTTGAGCCGGAAAATATGGCTAAGGTCCTTCATGATGGCCTGCATGACTTCGGCCAGAATCCATTACGCGAAGAACGACTACGCCGACGAGCTGCCGGATTCAGTTGGCCAAGTGTAGCGAAGGAGTATTGGGCTTTGTATGAAGAGGTGGCTGGTTAGGCAAATTTGTAATAGAATTTTCGATGAAACAATTGAATAAAACTGGCCGTATACATTAACGTTAAGAGGTAAATCATTGCGGAAAGCTCAAGGTCACCCAAAGCAGTCTATGCCTATTGGTTAGCGGCATCAAATGATAAATTAGTAGCCATCTGTTGCTCAGTCAGTCTTAGGTATGTATTTTTTAAAACATTAGTTAACAACAAACAAGGGAGAAATGCGCAACGACTTAGGCTTGTGCTTTGTGCAAAACGCTTCCGATCAAACTTCCGGCAAACGTCAGCCCGATAGAGCCATACAGGCTGAACAATTCGACCTCTCGATGGGTGCTGAGCAAATCCGGGCCAACAATGATATAGTAAGCAAACAAGCTGATTAAAGACTGAAAAATAGCTAAAATCCACCCTTTTCGGGGTTCAATAAATCCGATGCCAACGGCCGATGAAGCCGCCCATAAGTAAGGCCAATGAATAACCGGGCTCTTTTTGATTAGATACAGTAGCAACAGGCTAGCCAGTAGTGTAAGACCAGCGTTGAGGAATAGTCGCCGATCAAAAAACGCACGTCGTTCGGGAGCTAACGGCTTATTCGCTATCGTCTGGTCAATATGAGCCGCTTTTGCCAAATCCTGTTCCGCTTCCTGCAACTGATGAAGCTGCTGACGGACTAAACCGCGCCAACGGTAGGGCTCTGCAACATCGCCATGGGTGTGGAAAATCGCTTTGTCGAAATCCTGAAATGCTGTTAAGTAATCTTGTTGATGGTAATGAATTTGACCACTCTCTAGATGAAGGTCGGCGATGCTGTCGTCGTAACTTTTACCCTGGTTCAGATTAACCAGCGCGGCCTGCTGATCGCCCAATTCCTGATAAATTCGAGCGCGATACAGGTAAGCTACTGCCGACGTAGGACGCGTAGCAATCACCTTGTTGAAGTAAGTTAGCGAGAGAGCAAGTTGCCCTGTCTCGTAAAGCTTAATCCCTTCCTGCACTTGCTCGGCATCTTTCTGAGCGTTCGTTCGTTGATCGGCATAATAGCGCAGGTAAATCAGATAGCCAATAAATACGGATAGTAAGGTTAATTCAAGCATAATGAGTAAGCGTTGTATTGTGTTTTCCCTACTATAACAACATTCGTAAACCGATAAGAATCTCTGAGAAATCTCATTTAATATATTAATACTCTGGCCAAATTATCAATTTTTCAAAAATAGCTTTCCCGGAAAACAAAAGTATAACCTATCCGTAAAATCATAAAAATCCCGCCGGGTTGCCGGTGCAATTCAGATTACCTTTGTAGTAAGAATGAAAACATACCTTCGATTACTCTCGTTTGCCAAACCGCTGGGCCGCTTCCTGACGCCGTTCGTATTGACGTCGCTGCTGGCCAGTGTATTTGGTGTGTTAAATTTTACACTGCTTATTCCCCTGCTCAGTATTCTGTTCGATAAGGTCGATACAAAACAAATGCAGGAGTTTCTAAGCCAGCCTGCACCTTCCCTGACAACGGGGCCTACCGACTTTTTTAGGTACTATTTCGCGCAGGTATTTCAAGAGTACGGAAAAGTTGGCGCGCTACAGTTCGTCTGCCTTATCATTATACTGTCGGTACTGTTTAATAATATATTTAAATATTTATCCGTCAGGCAATTGGAGTCGTTTAAGTCGCGGATGGTGGCGAAACTTCGGGAAGCTGTCTTTGCGCAGACACTTCGATTGCATCTCGGTTTTTTTTCGAACGAGCGTAAAGGAAACCTAATTTCCCGTATTACTACCGATGTTCAGGAAGTTGAAAATTCCATAGCCAATACACTTTCTGCGGCATCGAAAGAAGTGTTTTTGCTGGTTGGCTATATCGTTGCCCTGCTGAG
>CAXVWN010000159.1:0-13781 GCA_964263725.1 Spirosoma sp. | reverse complement strand
AGCGGGGCCATTTTTGTTATTAATCTATGCATTACTTGCCCAGCCATTCTTTGAATTCAGTCATCCGGTCGCCACTAACGAAGACATCCTGGCGCGATTTAGGCGTTAGGTCTAGTTTGAGTTTGCCCGCTGAAAATGTATGAATGGTTTGGATAGCTGGCAATGATACCAGGAACTGACGACTGATACGAAAAAAGAATCTCGGGTTCAGCACTTGCGTTAATTTATCTAAACTATAATCGACAGGTAATGTCAGACCTTCTTTCGTAACCAAAAAAACGACTTTTTCTTCCAGATAGAAATAGGCAATATCACCGGTTTCAATGCTGCGTATCTTAGTGCCGACCGTAATCATAAACCGTTCTTTATAATCGGTCTGGTTCGATTTGCCAATTAGATGTAGCAGCGTTTCAATGTCGTGAGAGGTTGTAGTGGCTTGCCCAAACTGCTTTTTAAGTCGTTTAAATTTTTCGATGGCAGCCACCAACTCATCGTAATTGATAGGTTTGAGCAGGTAATCAATACTATTGACTTTAAACGCCTGAATCATGTATTCATCATAGGCGGTTGTGAAAATAACGGGCGTTGTAAGGTTCGTTTGCTCGAAAATGCGGAATCCTAAATCATCTTCGAGGTGAATGTCCATGAACACTAAATCGACAGGACTAGCCGATTCGTCAAACCATGCCACCGCTTCGGCTACCGACGGAATACGAGCTAGCACCGAAATAGCCGAATCGTATTTGTGGAGCAAACTTTCGAGCCTTTTAGCTGTCAGGTTTTCGTCTTCGATGATGACTACATTCATATTCTTAAAGAGTGGACTGCTGAAGGAGCGAACAAATGGTTGACGCATTATTTTCCATTCGTTCGCTCCTTCAGCCGTATAAGTTAAGTAAGTAGTGGGATTTTTATGACAAAGTTGCCTTCACTTTCGCCAACCCAAACGGGTCGATCGGTGAGCAGTGCATACCGGGTAATAATATTTTGCAGCCCCATGCCTGTTGAGTTTTCTGACTGTGGCCGGGGTTGCAGATTATTCTTTATAACTAAGCAGTCATCATCAAGCTGAATATGTACTTTCAGGGGTTCCTTTACTGACATTCGGTTGTGCTTTACTGCATTTTCTACCAACAACTGCAATGTCAATGGCGCAATGCTATATCGGGTCTGGTCGGCTTCGGGAACATTGATAACTACATCAAATTTATTCTCGAAGCGAATATTCAACAGAAAACGATACGCCTGAATAAACTCCAGCTCGGTTTTGAGCAGTACTCGCTCGTTATCTTTCTGTTCCAGAATATAGCGGTATGCCCGCGATAACTGATCAATAAACTTCTCAGACAACTCGGCATCAGCGTGAACTAATGACGACAATATGCTGAGACTGTTGAACAGGAAATGGGGGTTTACCTGACTTTTGAGAGCCGCAAATTGGGCCTGTACATTCTCTTTCTCCAGCCGTTCTGCTCGCACCTGAACAACCTCCAACTGCCTGTAAGCCCGGCGATTAGCAGCCAAATAAAACGCTGACAACATAGCCATTACCGTCAGACCGTTGTTCACACGTCTTCGTTGATCGCTCTTTTTACGTCGTTCTTCAGAAATAGGCGGTGGCGTTGCCGGACGCGGTTGGCGGGTTTCCTGTTCGCGATAAATTCCAAATCGTTGTTCCAGCGTATCGTCTACACTATGCCAGATCATGAAAAACGCAATATTAAATACAACCGCCATTGCACTGGCCATAGCCAGTGTTGCTAGTTGGGCCGGTATTTTAAATTCAATTAAAAACCCCTCGCCGAAACGATTAAAAAGTTTTTGCTGCAGCCACTCCGTTACAGTAATCCAGGCGTAGAAGAATAAAATGTTCAGGATAATTTCCAGTATCCAGAACGGTATGTTCCGGGCCATAAACAGCCAGTTCAACGACGATACATTGACGTATAGGCGAAT
Organism: Spirosoma sp.; assembly: GCA_964263725.1. Classification (GTDB taxonomy): domain Bacteria; phylum Bacteroidota; class Bacteroidia; order Cytophagales; family Spirosomataceae; genus Spirosoma. The sequence goes on along the minus strand of CAXVWN010000159.1, from coordinate 11,825 downwards.
GGGCCAGTAAATAACGAACACGCTTATGGCAAGTTGCCACTTTTGCGAAGTCGTTAGGCGGTAGGACATGGGCGGATGGGTTTACTAACAAAACTACTTATTACGAGTAAATGGCAAAAAAGAAACCGGCGGAATGCCGATTTCGGGAATCTGAATGACGCCATTATGTTTATGAACGAGAGGCCCCTAATTTCTAATCGGGTGGGTTGTCAGCCAAAAAAGTTCTGACTACTACATCATTACCAACGACAGAATCAAATACCTACATTTGCCCAAAACCTGTTCGTCTATGAATCGTCTTTTCTTTGGAATACTGTTGCTGCTGGCGGGATGTGGTCCCTCGTCGAAAAAAAATGAAAAAACCGAAACCAGCGCGTCTGCATCAGATTTCAAACTTCCTTATCGGCTTACTACACCCAATGAGAATTATACGCTGCCTAAAGAGCTTAAAGAAATATCGGGCTTAACGTATTATAAAGATGAAAAACTACTTTGCGTTCAGGACGAAGAAGCCGTTGTGTATGTTTTTGACACGAAGACCGGTAAAGTAGTGCAGAATTTTGGCTTTGGCGGCTATGGCGATTTTGAGGGTATCGAGTATGTTGATGGTCAGGTCCACGTACTTGAAAGCAACGGAAATTTGTTCCAATTTGAGCCCGAATCAACGCAAATCGAAAAGACAAAAACTGATTTACCCAAGAAAACTGAAGTAGAAGGACTGGGCTATGACCCCAAAATTAAACGGCTTCTTATTGCGGTAAAAAATGGTAAAGGATCGAGTGACAAAGCCGTTTATTCATTCGATTTGCTGAATCGGGCTGTTTATAAAGAAATGAGCCTGAACGATGAGCAACTAAAGGGGGCGGGTATCGACCCGAAAACGTTTAAACCGTCGGGCATTGCCGTACATCCAATAACAGGGGAATGGTATATGTTGACTTCGGCCGGGAAGCGTCTGCTTATTACGAATCAAAAAGCCAATATTATTTATTCCGAACCGCTCGATCCGAAAGCGTTTCGTCAGCCCGAAGGCATTTGTTTCGCACCCAACGGCGATTTATACATTTCCAGCGAGGGTGACGGGGGCAAAGGTTATATTCTTAAGTTTACCTATCAGAAATAGCTGATTGAGCCGTAAACTGTTTTCCTGATCGGTGGGAGATTCTAAATTTTGCTACCACCGATCAGGAAAACAGTTTATCGAACCTCAGCCTCAACGGCGTTTTCAAAGATGCCTTTCCAGACGAAGGCCGCCAAAAGACCACCCACAACAGGAGCTATCATAAACAGCCATAATTGCTGTAATGCTTTTCCACCGGCAAAAATGGCCGGGCCGAAACTACGTGCCGGATTAACCGACGTGCCGGTAATAGGAATGGCCACCAGGTGAATTAACACCAGAGTTAAGCCAATAGCCAAACCAGCCATAGTACTGTTTCCCCATTTCGCTGTCGTTTTAAAAATGACCAGCAGAAACAAAAACGTTAGTACCACTTCGGCAATGAAGGCCGATGTGGTGTTGTAAGCACCCAAGTAGCCCGATCCCCATCCATTTGAACCCAGTGCCCATTCGCCCATCATAAACCCGGGCGCACCACTTTGGATCAAATATAGAATTCCCGACGCTAGTGTAGCGCCAACAAATTGAGCGATGATGTACCCTACCGCATCATTGCTTCTGATTTTACCCGCTGCCAACATAGAAATTGTGATAGCAGGATTGATGTGGCAACCAGAAATGGGCCCAATGGCGTAAGCCATTACAACGACTGTTAAGCCAAAGGCAAACGAGATGCCTAATAAACCGATACCGGCGGGTCCGGTTGCCGAAATGCCTGAGACACCTGCGGCTCCACAGCCAAAGAAAACTAATGAGAAGGTCCCTATTAGTTCAGCTAAGTACTTTTTCATTGAATTATGGATTACATGATAACTACTGGACCCTAGGACGACCTAAGTCACTGAAGTAACAGTTTCCGTATAATTTTCTGAAGCAACTATTTCTTGAAGGCCAGTGCCTTTACGGGCTGGATCCGGTTGATGATAACGGTCGATAACCAGAGTACCAGCCCAATAAGCAGCAGGGTGGCTCCATTCAGGACCAGAATTGACGTCCAGTCCCAGGCAATGGGGACATAGCTGACGAAGTAATTTTTGGGATCGAGGGGAATTAGTTTGAAGCGCTCCTGAAGGAAGCAAATTGACAACCCAACTACATTGCCAATGAGCAAACCCCAGCCAACCATATTTAGCCCGACAAAGACAAACATGCGCCGAATAAGCGCATTAGTGCCACCGAGTGCTTTTAGGAGACCGATCATTGGGGTTCGTTCCATCATCAGCACCAGCAGTACCGATACCATATTGAAGGAGGCCACAAACGTGATTAGCGTTAGCAGGATAATCATATTTCGGTCGAGCAGCAGCATCCAGTCGAAGAGTGGTCGATATTGGTCCGTTACCCGAGTTAGGCGCATATCGGGCGTCATGACTTCAAAAATATTATCGGTTGCGGACTTCAATTGATCGAAATCATTCACAAAAATTTCGTAGCTCCCTACCGAATCGGGTCCCCAATGGTTGAGTCGTTGAACGAGACGGATATCGCCCAATGCAATCGTCTTATCGACCTCTTCCAGGCCGGTTTCGTAAATACCCACGACCGTCATTTTTCGGGCACGTGGTGGGTTGCCAAGGAAATAGAGTGGTACAGATTCGCCAACACCTACCTTTAACTGGGTAGCCATGAGCTTACTGAGTAACAATTGAGTTGAACCCGACCCCGTATCAGCCCCAACGACGGGCACTTTCCCGGCTATTAACGATCCTCGAAACAAGTTCCAATCATAATCCCGACCTACGCCTTTCAGGATTACGCCGGTGAGTTCTTCGGGGGTTTTTAAGATGCCCGCTTTCAGCGCAACGGCCTGAATATGCCGCACACCCAGAATCCGGGTGCTATCGCGGTATAGGTTTGTACTGAGCGGCAGAGCCGTTTCTTCGTATGATGCATTATTGGTAAACTTACTGACCTGCACATGCGCGCCAAACAGGAAAATCTTTTGCTCAATGGTACGCTTATAGCCAAATAAGACGGCGAAGGCCACAATTAAAATAGCTAGTCCAAGAGCAATACTGGCTATGCCAACCCGCGTAACGGTTGCCGAAAAGCTGCCCTCGGGTGCGTGCCGAACTTTACGGGCTAAAAAAACAGGGACGTTCAAAATCAGTCGGTAGTCAATACAGAGCCATTCCGTTGGCTCCTGGTTACTAGTGTAAATAGAAAGTCCTGATCAGTTTATGGCTGCTGGCTACGGGCCATACAAGTGGCACCTTATTAACTAACAACCAAAACCTGTTTTGTTCTCGAACGTAAAAGTAAGAGTTTTGTCAGACGCTCTTCCTGCTTTCTGCCATGACTTTGTTGACAAAACTCTTTTTATTAGCTGAACTGTTTAACCATTGCCTGCTTTACGCAACCGAACGAGGCTAAAACGATCGCCACCAATCAAACCGATGCCGCCTAAATGGGTCTGGTCTAGACTGCTCGTTTATTGCAACGAAATTAATGTAGCGAACGTACTACCTACATAACTCCTTCACTCATACGGGTTATTTTCCGTTATCCTTCCTAATTCTTTAATTCTTTTCCAATTAAACATCGCCCGATTAGCGTTGTTTTTCTAGTTCCACATCAAGTAGTAAACTCAATTGACTATTTTTGAGGAAACAGACTCAACCTCTGTTCGTCTAATGATTGAATGAAACAATTAGTACAAATTACGATTGCTTTTGGCCTGATACTGACCGGTTTGTCGTTTTCGGCAGTGGCTCAGAAAACTTATATAGTTTCTGGCCGGGTAACAGATGCAGCAACTGGTGAAGGCATTCCGTTTGCAAGCATCGCTCTAAAAGGAAAAACTGCAGGGACTACATCTGATGTTGACGGGCATTACTCCCTTCATATTCCCCAACTCTCTGATTCGTTGCTGGTGCTTAGTCTGGGTTACCGCACAGGTTCCTACCCTATTCTTTCGCAGGCCACTCAACTCATTAATGCCCAACTAAAGGCTGCGGCCACAAAGTTGAAGGAGGTTAACGTCTATGCAAAAGGAGGTGATCCCGCTTACCGCGTCATACGTGAAGCCGTGCGTCGGCGCGATCAGTTCAACCCGGCACAGCTATCGGCCTATCAGTATGATAGCTATACCAAGATTGAAGGGTATATCAACAACTTCGCTCAGAAACGCAAAAATAATAAACGACCAGGGCCAATTAGTCGGCTGCTAGGCAGGCTTCCGGCAATTACAGATGAAAATGGTCAAGCCGCCGTGCCGGTGTTCATTTCCGAAACAGTTTCCAATTTTTATGCTCGCACGAACCCTGTAAAAGTTAAAGAGTACGTTTTGAAGTCTCACGTAACGGGTGTGGGTGTTAGCGATGGCGGGCTAATTGCCCAGCTCACCGGTGCGTCGTTTCAGCAGTACAATTTTTACCGCAATTCGCTTAGTATTTTACAGAAAGACATTCCATCACCAATTGGTAGCCAGTGGGAAACTATCTATACATTCCGGATGAGGGACACTATTGTTCTCAATAATTCGGTTTGCTACGCTATTGAATTTACACCCAAGCGTGCCAGTGATCTGGCTTTTACGGGCACGGTTTTGATTGATACACTTCAGATGGCATTGGCGCAGATAGACGCCCGCGTTGATAAACGGGCCAACATTAACTTTGTTGATGAACTGCACATCGAACAGGATTGGGAAACAACGGCTTCGGGTCTGCGTTTCCCAACGCAAACGCAGGTAACAATTGACACCGACGAACCAACACCAAATGCACCGGGCGTGCTGATCCGTTTTTTTGCGGCATCCAGCAACATCATTGAGAATCAGCCCAAAGACGTTAGTTTTTATAATCCGTCTATTGAACTGGCCGACGATTATAGAGAAGCTGATACTGCGTTCTGGCAACGGGTACGGCCCAGTTCACTGTCGCCCAGCGAGTGGCGGGCCATGCAGGTCGTCGATTCGGTGCGAAATGTTCCGTTTATTAAAGTAGCTGGCGAAATTATTAAGATTGGCGTTTTAGGCTATAAACCGCTGGGCAAGCTAAATATCGAACTAGGACCCATTCTCTATTCATATGCCAGTAACACGGTTGAAGGTCATCGGTTCCGGCTTGGTTTGCGCACCAACTCGGGCTTTAGCCGCAAGTGGCTCTTAAGCGGTTTTCTAGCCTATGGCACTCAGGATCAGAAATTTAAATACACAGCTAACATCGAATACATTCTGAGTCGTAAACCCTGGACAGTCATTGGTGTTCGGCAGAGTTATGATTTGGAACGCGTTGGCGTATCAGCGGATAACATTGGGAATAACTCCTTATTTGCAGCTTACTCGCGCTTTGGTACTATCCGGCGACCTTATTTCCAGGAAGAAAAACTACTTTATTTCCGACGGGAACTAGGCCGGGGCTTCACCCAGACGGTAGCCTTACGAAACCGGAATTTCGAACCCCTATTTCCCTTTGCCTTCCAGCCTCAAACAAAAGACCCTGACCAGACGCTTCGGAGCAAATACCAGATAACGGAATTAATTTCCGAAACCCGTTATGCTCCCGACGAAGTTATTTTGCAAAACGATAATGTACGGGTCAGTGCCGGAGCCACCCGCAAACCAATTTATACACTACGTTACACGCTTGGTCTTCGGAATGTACTCGGTAGTGATTTTAACTACCAGCGAATCGCTCTGACCATGAAACACACCTTCCGCATGGGCGTTTTGGGTCGAACCTATTATACTGTTGGTGTTGGTATCATTCCATCCACCGTTCCCTACCCGTTGTTGTATACTCCGCTGGGTAACGAATCATCTTTTTATGTGGGCAATGCCTACAACCTGATGAACTATTTCGAGTTTATCTGCGACCGTTGGGCTACGGTGCAGGTCGAACATAATTTTGGCGGCTTGCTTTTTAACCGGATTCCAGGGCTTCGGCGGCTGAAATGGCGTGAACTGATCACGGCGAAAGTACTGGCAGGCAGCGTTTCGGCCGAAAATTTAGCCGTTATCCCAGCCACAAATGAAGCGGGACAGGCCATTGAAGGATTTAGCTCATTGACGCAAACGCCCTACGTTGAAGTTGGTTACGGTATCGACAATATCTTTAAAGTGTTGCGCGTAGACGCCATTCATCGGCTCACTTACCGCGACAATATTGGACGTACAGGTATTCCTGTTACACCCTTCGCCATTAAATTGTCGGGCTGGCTATCGTTTTAATTTGGCCGTTGCCTTGTTTTCTACCGACTGGCTTTTGCCAGCACAGTCTTTTCACCTGCCGAATCCATGACGGGTGGTTCCAGATTGATAACTTCATTGATCTGGCCTGTGCGCAGGTTGAAAATCCAGCCATGCAAACTCGGAATTTTATGGCTGGCCCACATGTTTTGTACGCTGGCCGTTTCGGCTAAATGATAAATTTGCTCCTGCACATTCCGTTCAACCAGCTTGTCGAAACGGTTGTGCTCATCCGGAATCTGGTCTAGTTTGGCCTTGTATTTAGTTTAAACATGGCTGATATGAATGAGCCACTGATCAATAAGCCCCAGTTTTTTACCCGCCATTGCCGCTTTTACACCGCCACATTCATAACGTCCACAAGCTACAGATATACAGCCCCTTGGTAATGGATTATCTACTTCACAGAACTAGTGGCCGTCTCATTAAGGCCTATCACAAAAGAAATAGGCTTATACATGTAACGTCAAAAAGACTTTTTTGTACCTACAAAGCCGAGCCTGATTAAAAAAGATTAAAGTAGATTGGCAAACTTATTCACTCTTTTGCAATACCTCTTCTACGGTCAGGGCGTATAGGGAGGGGGCTACCAAATCGGCCTGGGTGAGCACACTGGGTGAACCCAGGCCAACCACAACCATACCGCCCCGCTTGCCCGCTTCAACGCCTGCTACGGCATCTTCAAACACAACGCACTCCGCCGGACTAACGTCCAGTTCAATAGCGCCTTTGGTAAATACCTCTGGATCAGGCTTGCCTTTGCTAATTTTAGTACCGTCGATAATGGCGTCAAATGCGTTGCTCATACCGATACGCTCCAGAATCAGGGAAGCGTTTTTGCTTACCGAACCGAGTGCTGTTTTCAAGCCCGCTTTACGAACCTGCGAGAAAAAAGTAGCCACACCGGGTAAAATATCATCTGAATTCATCCGGCTAACGAGTTCCAGATACCACTGGTTTTTCTGAGCGGCCAGTTCATTTTTTTTCTCAGCCGGTAATGACATCCCGCCATGTGCCAGAATTAAATCTAAAGAATCCATCCGGCTAACGCCCTTGAGTTGCTCATTGAACTCTTCCGAAATATCGAATCCGAGTTCGTTGGCAAGTCGTTTCCAGGCTTGGTAATGATAAATAGCGGTGTCTACAATGACCCCATCGAGGTCGAAAAGAAAAGCTTTAATAGGCATATTACTTCAGATTGACGAACGGCAAAAGTAGTCGATTCAAGAGCGCAATAGTGTCAACTCAAAAAATTTACGTCAAAACTTGCAAAGTCAGAAAAGCTTTAACTTACTTTGTATCACAAAGTACTTTTAAAAATAAGCAAACATGGAACACAATTCAGATCCTACGCATCCTATTACCTTGTTTGATCGCGTTAATCGTTGGCTTCGGACCTCTACGATGCTCAAAATTGCCGTTATTGGAATTCTCATACTGATACTTATGATTCCAACGGAAATGTTGAAATCACTGATCAACGAGCGAGAGGCAACGCGCAACGAGGCCGTGGCGGAGGTCAGCGCCAAGTGGGGTAACGAGCAGGTTATTGGTGGACCCGTGTTGTCAGTTCCATATGAACTAATCACCAAAGACGATAAGGGCCGAACCCAAAGCCAAACGATGTACGCTCATTTTCTGCCCGATGACTTACAATTCGATGGTAGTATTCAGCCCGAAAAGCGAAACCGGGGCATTTTTGTCGTTATGCTCTACAACACCCGGCTAACGATTCGTGGAAATTTCAAGAAACCATCCGTTGCATCGCTGGGATTATCGCCCGACATTATGCAATGGGATAAGGCCTTTTTATCGCTCGGCATTAGTGATATGAAAGGCATTCGGGACGCTATTAGTTTTCGCGTCAATAATCAACGACTGACGGCTGAGCCGGGGATTCCCAGTAGCGATATCGTGTCGTCGGGGGTGAGCGTTCCCATTGCACTCACTGCCGAAACCTACCAATTTGAATCAGTTATCAACCTGAATGGCAGCACCCAATTAAGCTTTCTGCCCTTTGGTAAAGAAACGCGGGTACGGCTTCAATCATCCTGGACTACGCCGAGTTTTACCGGTTCGTTTCTGCCCGATCAGCGCAGTGTGACCGATCAGGGATTCCGGGCTTCCTGGAAAGTACTGCAATTCAACCGAAATTTCCCGCAGCAGGGAATTGGCAGTTTTTTGAGTAAGACCACGACTGATGAAGACGGAGAACCTCAAAGACCCACAGTTGCTACGCATGAAGAACTATCAAGCTTCGGAATTAAGTTGCTACTGCCCGTTGATGAATATCAGAAGACGACGCGCTCGGCCAAATATGGTATTATATTCGTTATTTTAACCTTCGTGGCCTTTTTCTTCGTCGAAATCCTCAATCGCCGACGCATTCATCCTATTCAGTATCTATTGGTCGGGTTTGCAATCTGCCTGTTTTATCTCTTATTGCTGTCTCTTTCCGAACATATTTCGTTTGATTGGGCGTATCTGATTGGCAGTAGTATTATCCTGATACTGATCACATTCTATGTCCGCTATGTATTCAGCAACCTCCGCCTGACTATAGTATTTAGTGGCGTGTTGGCCCTACTCTACGGATTTTTCTACGCGCTGCTCCAGTTGGAAGATTATTCGTTGCTGCTCGGCAGTTTCGGGCTACTACTCATCTTAGGCGTCATTATGTCTCTAACCCGTAATGTTAACTGGTATCAGGCTTATGAAACGGAAGAAACAACGGCCTGAACCAGGACTGGCTCAATCAAATCACTAATTCCCAGCCTCTCCAGAACATTATAATTGTTTGAAAAGCGGCTACTAACCGGGTCTACCATTACATCGTATTTAACGATAAAATGCTACATTAGTATTATATATCAACATTATAGACATGCATAAAACGAATGCCCATCATGAGATTTACACGAGTTAAGTGTTCATTATTTGCGGTATGCCTGATTTCCTTATCTGCTTTTTATTCAGCAAAAGCCCAAACAACAGTATCAAAACAAACTTTTGACTACTACGAGCTGAAAGGCCTGCTTTTAAAACACAGAGCAACCATTGAGAGTATATTGGGCATGAAACGATTTGTTCTAACTTCTGCGAAAGAAAGGGAAGAGAGTACAATCTATGCCTATAAAAAGGAAAACGATACTACACAGATTCTTGTCCGAATACGTAAAAAGGATGGGCTGGCTAATGAAGTCGCCTGGAATGAATCGTCATTTACGCTGGCTTACCTTACACACGATGCAGTCCATGATGGCTTTGTTCCTGTTAACGGCAACAGTATGTATCAGAATCGCTTCCAAAATATGAGACTTCTTGTTGGCTATACTTATGCTGAAAATAAGACTGTCCCTTGCATTATACGTTCTGTCGAATAATATGATTTTCCCGCATAGTTAAAAGCAAAAAGGAAGCTCCCAAGAGCTTCCTTTTTGCTTTTAACTGATACCCCTCTTATTAGTCTATTTCCCTAACTCTAACACCAGCGCCGTTTTGGCGGGCAGTTTTACGAGTTTCATATCGCTCATTGTCACATCAGTCAGTACGTTGCGGGCAGAGGTAAAGCCTCTCATGCGTTCGGAAAATCGGGTGGTGTCCAGCGAGATTTCTTTGTCGCCGGTGTTGGTGGCCACCATTACCGTTTTGTTAGCGTCGTAGCGGAAATACACGTAGATGCCATCCTGCGGCAGATATTGCATAAGTTTTCCTGTATGCATCACAGCATTGTCGCGCCGGTAGGTAGCCAGTTTACGCACAAATAGAAAAGCTTCGTTTTCGCGATCATTGCGTCCGGACGTTTCAAATTTGTTCTCTTTATCGCCCGGAAAACCACCCGGAAAATCACGGCGAACTTCAGCATCTGATGGATCTTTGAAGTTCTTCATCAAAATCTCGGTGCCATAATACATCGACGGAATTCCGCGTGTGGTCAGTAACCAGGTCAGGCCGATTTTATATTTCTCGAAATCATCCCCGATTACGGACAAATAGCGGTCGGTATCGTGATTGTCTAAAAAGGTAACCAACTTGGTCGGGTCCTGATAAACAGCATCCTGCGCCAGGGCCTGATAGAAACGATTCACGCCATCATCCCAGCTAAATTTCTGTTTCAGCGCTTCCAGCATAGAGGCATACAAAACGAAATCAAGCCCGCCCGGCTGGTTCGATTTGAACGGAAAATCAATTTTGTTTCGGGTATAATACGCCTGATCGACCACATTGTTCACCCACGATTCGCCAAAAATGTGAATCTTCGGATATTCATTCAGCAGAGCCTGATTACAACGATTCATAAAGGGCTGATCATTATACATATACGTATCCACACGCCAGGCATCTACGCCAAAGTTTTCGACCGACCAGATGGCATGCTGAATCAGGAAATTGGCTACGTAGGGATTACTCTGGTTCAGGTCGGGCAAAAATGGCACAAACCAGCCATCAAGCGTTACCCGACGATCACTTTCTGACCCATGTGGATCGGTGATAGGCTGGTATTTGTAGGACGTATTGGTATAAGTTGGCCACTGGTGCACCCAGTCTTTGCTTGGCATGTCCTTCATAAACCAGTGATTAATACCAACGTGATTATAGACCGCATCCTGCACCACTTTCAGGCCAGTAGCATGGGCTTTTTTAACGAACGACTTATAGGCATCGTTACCGCCCAATCGTTTATCCACCGCATAATGGTCCGTAAATCCGTAGCCGTGATAAGCCGAACGCATCACCCCGCCCTCTTTCGTAAGCGGCTGGTTGTTCTCTAGCACCGGCGTAAACCAGATGGCTGTTGCCCCAAGGTCTTTCAGATAATCGAGGTGTTGTTCGCCCCCCATTAAATCCCCCCCATGCCGGTAAAACGGGTTAGCCCGATCGGCGTTAGGATCGGCCATATCCGCAAATTTATCGTTCGTTGGATCGCCATTGGCAAAACGGTCGGGCATGGCTAGATAAATAAAATCGGCAGCCGTAACACCCTGTCCTTTTGGCGACCCATCGCGGGCTTTCAGGTTAAACGGCTGTGTAAGTATCTGGCTCCCACGCTTTCCTACTAGTTGAACTGTGCCAGCTTTGGCCGTAGGCGCGATAATCAAATCAAGAAATACGTAGTTTGGATTTTCGACCGTATGCGCCTTTACCAATTTCACCCCTGCATAGTTGACGGTATACGTTAGCGTACCGGCATTGGGCCCATATACCAACAATTGCACAGTCGGGTTTTTCATGCCAACCCACCAATTGGTGGGGTTAATACGTTGTATCTGTGCATTCTGTGCCAGAGTCGGCGGCATAATACTTACCAGTACGATCAGTAGGGTAAAAATGATTCTTTTCATAGGTCGGTTAAACATAAACGTAGTAAGGTCTGGTTTGGGCTAAAAATAATGCAACAATAACGCAAAAATAACCCAACATTATCGCCAAAAAAGGTCATAGTTTTGCGGTTATCGACCAATAGACTCGAATTAACCTGACCATATGCATACTACGTCCGTTGTACCCGTGATG
>CAXVWN010000158.1:0-6982 GCA_964263725.1 Spirosoma sp. | reverse complement strand
ATTGGTTCTGGGATAAAGAACAGGCCGGTGGCGGATGCATGCTCGATTTGGGCTGTCATTGCGTCGAAATCGCCCGAAATTTCATCGGTAAAGATGTGAAGCCAATTGAGGTAATGTGCTGGGCGGCCACGCAGGTAAAACCCATCGAAGCCGAAGATCATGCCATTGCTTTAGTAAAGTACGAAAATGGGGCCATTGGGCAGTTTGAAGTAAGCTGGACTTTCCGGGGCGGCATGGACCTCCGCGACGAAGTAATGGGAACCGAAGGCACCATCTGGATCAATAATTTCCTACGAACGGGTTTCGAAATGTTTACTACTGGCCGGCACTCCGGGGGAAAAGGTGCCGATTACGTGGCCGAAAAAGCCGAATCCAACACGGGTTGGTTATTTCCCGTTGGCGACGAAGTAAATGATTTGGGCTACAATCACATGTTTACCGATATGTTTAAATCGCAGGAAGAAGGCCGTGACCCCGCCGAAACCTTCTACGATGGTTACGTCGTGAATGCGGTGCTCGATGCGGCCTATAAATCGGCCGAAACGAAGCAATGGGAAAAAGTAATTCTGCCTGTTTGGCGCGGACAGGAGGGACTTAAACCAGAATCTACACTCGTTGAGTACGACGCTGATCATTATCTCATCAAGCAGGAAATGACCCACGACGGACGTAACAAGGTGATTTTGAAAGAAAAAGCCAGCGGAAAGATTATTGAGCGGGATATAGTTTAAGAAATAGGTGATCCGTTAAAAGGCCTAAAACTGGAGGAAGGTTGGCGATAGTCGGTCAATTTCGTTTCTTGCACCCCGAAATTCATTTGTATATACATACCCCATGTGGTTAGAATCTAAAAAGATTGTTGTTGTTGGTGGAACGACCGGCATGGGCTTATCGGCTGCGCTGGCGTTCGTGCGTGAAGGTGCCCAGGTAGTCGTTGTTGGACGTAATCCGGAAAGTTGTAATGAGGCTGAAAAACAGTTGGATGGCAACGGGCTAGCCATGTCTGGCGATGCATCTGATCCGCAAACGGCTCCCAAAGCCATTGCTCTTTGTCAACAAATATTTGGGGGTTTCGATGGCTTATTTCACGTAGCCGGTGGTAGCGGCCGACGCTTCGGCGATGGTCCTCTTCATGAACTAACACTCGATGGGTGGAATTATACGGCCAACCTTAATCTGACTTCGTTAATGCTGTCGAATCAGGCGGCTATACGGGCGTTTCGGGAACAGGGTGGCGGAGGAACTATTCTCAACATGGGTTCTGTACTCGGTTCCCGACCTTCGCCCGTGTATTTCGCTACCCATGCGTATGCGGCTATGAAATCGGCCGTAATTGGCTTCACGAAGTCGGTAGCGGCTTATTACGCCAATGATAATATTCGGGTAAATGTACTGGCTCCGGCTTTAGTTGAAACGCCAATGGCGCAACGTGCTACGAAGGATGATACAATTATTGCCTTCGCGAAAACCAAGCAACCGCTCGATGGCGGCCGTATTGGCCAACCTGATGACCTTGACGGGGCTGCTGTTTATTTCATGTCTGATTATTCGGCCTTCACCACGGGTCAAGTTTTAACTATAGATGGTGGCTGGAGTGTGAGCGAGGGACAAATCTGATCTGGCAAATGAACGCAATTGGTATTGACCTTGGTGGAACGTGGATTAAGGGCGTGCTGATGGATATGGATACGGGCGAAATCGTCAAGCAGCTTTATCACCCAACACTCGGCGAAAAAGATTGGAAACAGGCCGTTTCTGAAACCGTTGCCGATTTGCGGAAGCAGTCGCCGGGAGTGGTGAAAGCCGTTGGCCTTTCTGCACCGGGTTTGCCCAACGAAACCAATCAGTACATCGCCTTCATGCCCGGTCGCTTGGGTGGGCTTGAAGGGTTTCATTGGGGCCATTTTCTGAACGATACGGTTCATATTGTTAATGATGCGCATGCCGCCCTGTTGGCCGAAAGTAGATTTGGCATTGCCAAAGATTGCCGTAATGTGGTGATGTTAACGCTCGGTACAGGCGTTGGCGGGGGCATTTTGATTGATGGCCGCTTGTATCAGGGCAACTTTCAAAAGGCAGGGCACGTCGGTCATACCGTTGTCGATGCTGAAGGTGACCAGGATGTTACGGGTATGCCGGGGAGTCTGGAAAATGCGATTGGTAATGCCACAATTGAGAAACGTTCGCTGGGCAGATTCACCTCGACCTATGAATTACTCGAAGCCTACAAAAAGGGCGATTATTTTGCGCAGTGGATTTGGCTGTCGTCGGTTCGGAAACTGGCCGTGGGAATCAGTTCGTTGATTAATTGCTTTTCGCCGGATTTAATCGTGTTGGGCGGTGGGATAACGCAAGCCGAAGATGATTTGCTGTTGCCACTTGCCGAGTTCATGAACCTGTACGAATGGCGGCCCGGCGGTCAGGCAACGCCCATCAAAATTGCTCAATTTGGCGACATGGCCGGGGCCATTGGTGCCGCAAGTTTTGCTATTCAACGGTCAATAGTATGATTCAGCAATACATCCAAAAATGCCGTCAGATTCTCGATGCGGTAGACGCACAAACACCCCAAATTAAGGAAACAGCCCGCTGGTTTGCCGATGCAATTCTGGCGGGCCGCATGGTTCACGTTTTTGGGTCGGGTCATAGCCGAATTATGGTCGAAGAAATGTGGCCGCGCTATGGTTCCTTTCCTGGTTTCAATCCCATTGTCGAACTCTCGCTGACATTCCATAACCTTGTTGTGGGGGCAAACGGGCAGCGACAGGCCATGTTTCTTGAAAACGTACCCGGACTTGCCGACCGTATTCTACGAAATTATGATTTATCCGATCAGGATGCAGCGCTCGTTATTTCATCATCGGGTTGTAATGTTGTCCCTATCGAAATGGCCGAACTGTTTCAGCAACGAGGTGTAAAAGTTGTGGCTTTGATCACAAAAGAACATTCTGAAAAAAGCACAAGCAAACGCCCTGATGGTAAAAAGCTGAGCGATTTTGCCGATCTGATTCTGGATACTGGTGCGCCCGTTGGTGATGCGATGCTCCTGGTGCCGGGTTTAGATACGCCCGTTGCTCCGGGTAGCACCGTTGGTGGGGCTGTGATCGTTAACTGCATCAAAGCGGAGGTTGCGCGACTACTTACCGAAGCTGGTCGCCCGCCCAAAGTGCTAAGTGCAGGCGTGGTCGTTGGGGCCGATCGCGCAGTTGAATTATTTGAATCGGCCTATGATGAACATGCCCATCGGCTGGCTAAATTGTACGCAAATGTAGGCGTACCAAGCTACGTAAGTCAGACAAATACCTAATCAGCTATGATTGAAACACCGCGCCTGACTATAATTCCTTTGACACTTGACCAGCTTCGGCTTCACATCGCTAACAAGTACGAGTTAGAGCAAACATTGGGGTTGAAAAAAGGGAGCCGACAGGCATGGGAGCCTGTATTGAGCATCATTACATATTTCACGATACCTCGTTTACAGGATCCTACGCTCGATCCGCTTTACCATACCATGTGGCTGGCTATTGATCGGGAGAAAAAGCAGTTTGTTGCCGAAGCTAAGTTCAAAGGCGAGCCTGACGAGACCGGAACCATCGAAATTGGCTATGGAACTTATCCCGGTTTGCATCGGCAAGGATACATGACCGAAATGGTTGGTGGAATGGTGAATTGGGCTCGTCAACAACCGGGCGTTCTGCGGGTAGTTGCTGATACAGAAACAGAAAACGTGGCCTCTCAAAAAGTACTGGAAAAGAACGGTTTTTACCTATTCGACCGGATTGAAAATATGCTATGGTGGGAAACTAGTATATAAAAATACCTGCGTTCTTTTCTACTTCTAATCCCTATCGTTTTGCAGCCCATTCCTATCAAAACCACGGTTGTCGGCTCGATGCCGTTTCCGGGTTGGCTCGAATTTTCCAGTCAGAATCTCCCGCAATTCGGTCCGGCCGATATTAGTGAGATGATTGACGATGCTGTCATAGCCTCTATTCATGATCAGGTTGCGGCCGGATTAGACGTGATTACCGATGGTGAGCAAACCCGTTTTGACTTTAATCTGTCGTTTTACGGATATATTAAGGGTATCCAGAACAACGAAACTGAGTTGCGTAAGTTTGGTCCGCCTGCTCACGATCAGCGAGGTAAACATAATATCGTTGAGCCGTTGGCTGCGCCGAAAGGGTTAGGTGTCGTTGATGAATATCTGCGTTTGAAACAGCTCGCTCCCGAAGGTCAGGGCTTGAAAGTGTCGATTCCCGGCCCCTATACACTTAGTGGACGCTTGTTGCCGGGTAGTTTGTACAAAGATCGCTGGGAAGTAACCGAAGCTTTACTCCCTTTGGTAAACAAGGAAATTACCGATTTAGTAGCGCTTGGCGTACCCGAAATCTGTGTGGATGAACCGTCGATGTCCTGTTACGCGTACCGCGAAGATACCAAACGCTTCGTAGACATATTCAATCGGACGGTGGCGCCGGGTGTGGGCAAAACCAGACTGTCTATGCATCTCTGTTTCGGCAATTACAAAGGCCGGTCGGTGGGGAAAAAGACGATTGCGCCCATGCTCCCTGATTTTCTGGATATGACGGTCGATGAAATTCATTCCGAAATGACCATCCTGAACTTTGCTGAGGTACACCTGCTGGAACGATTTGCCGAAAAATTCGATGTGGCCGTGGGCGTGATCGACGTGAAAAGTTATTACATTGAAACCCCCGAAGATGTAGCCGCGCGCATTCGTAAATGCCTGCCCTATGTTCCCGCCGAGAAACTGGCCGTTGCACCCGATTGCGGTTTAAGCCAAACGGCTCGCTGGGCAGCTAAACAAAAACTGGCTAATATGGTCGCCGGAGCCAAAATTGTGCGAGCTGAGTTATAGCGACCGATTTCTATATGAGTTGCTCCCGCAGTTCATCGGTAAGCAGACAGCGTTCATTTGTTAATTTGCCAACGTTTTCGGCAAGGAGCATCCGCGTTTTGGCGTTATCGAAATGTTCGCCGAAGGAAGCACGAAGTTCTTTACGTTTAATGGCTTCCAGAAAACGCCGAACATCGTCGGGTGTTTCGAGCAGGAGGGGCGGCACTTCCGTGGGCTGGTCCGCATCATCTTTAGCAACCATCGTAAAATACGACGTGTTTGTATGCTTTACGGTCCCCGTTTTCACATTCTCGGCTATGACCTTAATGCCCACTACCAACGATGTTCGGCCAACGTAATTCACGGATCCCATGAGCGAAACTAATTCTCCTACTTCGACCGGTTGCCGTAAATTAACCCCATCGACTGATACTGTTACGCAATATTGTCCCGCATGTTTGGCCGAACACGCATAAGCGACTTTATCCATCAGCGACAGGAGTGTGCCGCCATGTACGCGACCGCCAAAATTGGCATAGGCCGGAATCATTAGTTCAGTAAGTGTTGTGCGTGAATGGCTAACAGGTTTGGGCGGGAACGGCATATATGGTTTATTTTGAAACGTGGAAGGCACGAAAAAAGGCGGATGCCATACCTTAAAGATATAGCATCCGCCTTTTTTTATGCCTTGTTTGGTTAATTATACAGCGAAACTTTCGCCACAACCGCACGTGCGGGTGGCGTTCGGGTTTTTGAACTGAAAGCCTTTGCCGTTCAAACCGTCTGAGAAATCAAGTTCAGTTCCGGCAAGATAAAGCAGACTTTTTCGGTCTATCAGAATTTTAATACCCTTATCTTCAACAAGATGGTCGGTCGGTTGCTGGGTCGCATCAAATTGAAGATCATACATGAGACCAGAACAACCTCCGCCTTCAACGGCTACGCGAATGGCAGTATTTTCAGTCAGACCGTCTTTCTGACGTAGTTCAACAATTTTATTTTTGGCGATGTCCGAAACAGTAACCATAGTTGTAATCGAGTCAATTTTGGCGCATATCAATGCTATTCTCTATAACTTTCGGCCAAACGGAAAAGTTCTTTAGCTACCATGCTTACTAACGTCGAACACATCGGAATTGCCGTCCGCGATATAACCGTATCAAATGACTTATTTGCCAAATTGCTGAATGTTCAGCCTTACAAAGCTGAAATCGTGGCATCGGAAGGTGTAACAACGTCGTTCTTTAACGTAAATCCCGGCCAAGAAAATCAGACCAAAATTGAATTGCTCGAAGCGACTAACCCCGACAGCCCGATTGCAAAATTTCTGGAGAAAAAAGGGGAGGGTATTCACCATATTGCCTTTGCCGTAGAGGATATTCTGGCCGAAATGGACCGGTTAAGATTTGAAGGATTTACGGTGCTGAATGACGTTCCGAAGCGTGGAGCTGATAATAAATTAGTATGTTTCCTGCATCCAAAAGGTACAAATGGGGTGCTTATTGAATTGTGCCAGGAGATAAAGGAATAACGAAGAATGGATAAACAGAGAAACCAATTTTTACTGGGAATGCTGGCGCTGTTAACGGCCACCACGGTTCAGGCCCAATTACCCAGCAACGCGACCCGCTATACTCAGCCCGGTGTTGACGTACAGAATTACGCGTTTTCGCTCACGTTGAGCGATTCAACGAGTCAGATTCAGGGCGAAACGACCATCCGTTTCACGCGTGCCGACGACCGGCAAACGGTTTGGTTCGACTTGATTAGTCCCCGCGATTCTTCGCAAACAGGCATGCGGGTGCGATCGGTAAGTTTAACCGATGGCAAAACGGCTCCATTCAGTCAACGCAATGACCGGGTGTTTATCAACCTGGCTGCCGCGCCAAATCAGCCAACAGAAGTGGTTATTCGGTATGACGGTACGCCCGCCAAAGGACTGATTATTAGTAAAAATAAGTTTGGCGAGCGAACATTTTTCGGTGATAACTGGCCCAACAATGCCCGTAATTATTTGCCCGTAATAGACCACCCGTCCGACAAAGCAACCTGTTCATTTACGGTCAATGCACCGGCTACTTATCGGGTTATTGCGAATGGTAAATTTGTGAGTGAGAG
>CAXVWN010000157.1:0-2988 GCA_964263725.1 Spirosoma sp. | reverse complement strand
TGGAATCGTAATAAACCCGTAAACGGGATCATTGAGAATTTTCTTCTTGTTGGGCGCTGCCATTGAACAAAGATACCTCAGACTGGATTATAGCCGGGGCCATTGCTACGAATTAACGGGATTATGTATCGAAAATCTATCTGATTCTATAATCCTGTCAAAAAAATTCGTAGTTTTGCACCGCTGAACCTGAGTAATCAATCAGCAATGGGCTTGTAACTCAGTTGGTTAGAGTGCCTGACTCATAATCAGTAAGTCGTAGGTTCGAGCCCTACCTGGCCCACTTGATAATCAGCCGCTTAGCAGAAATGCTGAGCGGCTTTTTTATTTAGTTGCCATACAACTTGCTAATTTGTGCGTAACAACGATAAAATCAAGCCGCTTTACAGGATAAGCTACATTGTAATCGTGGCGTTGATGGATACTCCCCAGGTCGGCACAGCAGACGTATTTTATCAAAAATTGTTGTTTCAGCATAAGCATAACCGTGTGTATTATGCTTATGCTGAAACAACAATTTGTTAACAGGGGATATATGCGTAAAACCTGGTCTGTAAGCGAAGTTATATCTAACTAAACGTCTTCCGACATTAGGGACATTTACAAAACAGATTCTAAAGTTGACTTATTTGAGCGAGTAAGCTTTTACTGTATTGTGATAAAATGTAGGCACAAATAATACATGCGTATCTGGATTATAGCCAACATCGGCCGAGCTTATTTTCTGAGGTGAAGTATCCATTTTCAGCTCGGTTGTTCCATCGGCATGAATGTACCATATTTTTCCGGCCCACTCGGTGACCATATAGGTCTTATTTCCTAAGGCTACAATCCCATCAATACCGCCCGTAACCTTGGCAATCGTGCGGAGTTGCTTAGTCGCCGGGTTTAAACTCAATAAGGATCCATCACCGTTGCCAATCAATAATTGATCATCTTCAAACAAGAGACCGTTGGTGCCTTTGAGCGGCTCACTACCCAAGACAAGACTCGCTTTTCCATTGGCTATAGCCCACACTTTACTATCGTTCGAGTCCGTAACATACACCACACCCTTTTTGGTATCAATGGCAATATCATTAAGAAACTTAGCGCCTTCGATGGGGTACCGGTTCAGTATCTTACCCGTAGCCAGCGCGATTTCGGCAACCTGCGTCATTTCGGTCACGTACAGCTTGTCCCCCAGAATGCCCATACCTTTAGTCGAGTTGAGGTTGTCGGTAAATTTTAACTGAATCACCTTGCCATCCAGACCCAGTTTGGCGATATAGCTGGTTTTATTTTCCAGTTTCGGACTGCCATTGATACACGCAACATATAAAACACGCTGGCCCGGTTCATATAAAACACTTTCGGGTGTCCGAAGCGTGGTATCGGTTTCCCATACAGGTTTTAAATCAACGGTTTGGGCCTGGCTGACAGATAGTATACCGGCTACTAGGCTAATGGATAAGATAAGATTTTTTGTCATGAGTTGTCAGGTTTAAAGGAGAAAAAATGGACAAAAGGACTGGCTTTCAATACCCGCTAATGTAACTGATTTATGTCACTTATTCCTGCGTACCCAAAGTTTGTGCCCCCTTCCGAAAACGGTTATAACTGATGTTATTTCGGAAGTTCAGGAAAATAGCCAGTGCCGATCTACGTCAACGGAGCGGGCGCTATTGGAATTTTACAGGGTAGTATATGATGTTCTTGCAGGTAGACTACGAAGCGCGAAAAAAGGCCTAACACAAGCGTCGGGACAGCAAAGACGAAAAAACAGAACCTGCTAGACAAAGAGCATTCGGAACTAATGTATAGGCGGGTCGTACAATCATGGGAAGGCTACTATTCCATCATCTGATTGGTTTGCATGGCACATTGTGGGCACAAAAGTCGCCGTCTTATTGTTATTCTAGCAATGTCTAGAATTTATTTTTTCGTAATTGGGCGATTTTATTTACCTAAGTTCTGGCTTGTCAACCCATGACGTTTCGATGATGAAAAACGTACTAGTCTATTGTCTTGCCTGGCTTATCACCAGCTATTCAGCTTTTGCCTTTTTCCCAGAATCCCAACCAGCGCTACTGCAAATTGGTTATACAATCGTGGCTGGCCAAGTTTAAGAAAGTCTTCCACGATAAACTTAAGCCTTGAATGGGTCTGGGTCATGTATCCGTTCGAAATGCTACTTCATGTAGCATCCTGACATCCGCAAGGCCTATAGCACTCAGCCCAGGTATTTAATTCGTGAAATTAACACTCGCTTTAATCGCACTTTTACTTATGTCAACGACCAACACATTCTCGCAGCATATGAAATCAGATGACAACCATAAACATAATCCCTATTATTCGCATACCGATACGCAGCATCTGAGCGTGCCTAACGCGGAATGGAAAAAGATTTTGCCGTCAGATTTATATGCTGTCGCCCGAGAGCAAGCCACCGAACGGGCCTTCGCGGGGAAATACTGGAATAGTGAAACTAAGGGTACGTATTTCTGTGCCGTTTGTGGTCATGTGCTATTTAAGTCAGATGCTAAATTTACCAGCAGTTGTGGCTGGCCCAGCTTTTTTGAACCCATCGGCAAGAACCATGTCCTCTACAAACCCGACAACACACATGGCATGCGCCGGACCGAGGTTACTTGCGGTCGATGTGACTCCCATTTAGGGCATGTATTTGATGACGGCCCCGCTCCTACGCACAAGCGGTTTTGTATGAATTCCGTCTCACTGGAATTTGAGCCCGATGCAGCATCGGTTCAACTTCCTTAATGGCCCAGACAAAAACAAACGCAGGCTACCATTGGTAGCCTGCGTTTGTTTTTGTCTGGGAACGGAGTTGTTTTTTAATTAAAATTTTAAGTTTCTCCTACCCAAACAAATAATAGGTAATGACTAAAGTGATGGCAATATTGAACGTTTGCGCGATCAGAAATGCATAGAGCATTACACGAATTTTATAGTTGATAAGTCTAGCTAAGATTTGAGCAAACGGGT
>CAXVWN010000156.1:0-21962 GCA_964263725.1 Spirosoma sp. | reverse complement strand
TGAACCAACTTCCATTTTGATTTGCTCGGCCGAGCGTTCGCCAATGAGCAGGTTATGTTCCCGACGCATGTAATCGACAATATCGCGCGTGAAAACGTCACCGGCAATACGAATCGATTGTTCGCAGACGATTCCCGATAAGGCAATGACGGCAATTTCGGTTGTGCCACCCCCAATGTCCACGATCATCGTGCCGTTAGGTTGGGTAATATCAATGCCAATTCCGATAGCGGCTGCAATCGGCTCGTGCACCATGTATACTTCCTTGGCGCCAGCATGCTCGGCAGAATCTTTAACGGCTCGTTTCTCTACTTCTGTAATGCCCGACGGAATACAAATAACCATCCGGTGTGAAGGCGAAAACAGCTTGCTGCCGGTATCAATCATTTTAATCATACCCCGAATCATTAATTCGGCGGCTGTAAAGTCGGCAATAACACCATCTTTTAACGGGCGAATTGTCTTGATGTTTTCGTTGGTTTTTTCATGCATTTGCATGGCCTTATGACCAATGGCCAGCACCTTTCCGGTGAGTTTGTCCATGGCAATAATTGACGGCTCATCCACCACAATCCGATCCTTATGAATAATCAAGGTATTGGCCGTACCCAGGTCAATAGCAATATCGCTGGTTAAAAAATTAAAAAGTCCCATTATATGTTGGCGCAGAACGCCTTCTTACGAGTCTACAGTGTTTTAAAAGTCTGCAAAAATATAGATTATTTAAGAGAATAAAATGAATAATAAATAATGAACCGTATGGATAATGGCTGACCGTAGCTCAGAACCTCTCATTATGCATTCGTCAACATACATTATCTATTAAGCACTACTTTTGCATTATTATGGGAATACGTTCAGTTGTCAGTAAGCCATTGGCTAAGTGGGTAGTGGAGCGCCAGCAAGCCTGGATGTACCAACCTGCCGAAGCGCAGCAACGCTGGTTTCGGCGATTGATGGAAGGTGGCCGGAATACTGTTTTTGGTCAGGATCATCGCTTTAACGATGTGCATACGGTTGAGGAGTTTCAACAGGCGGTTCCCGTTCGGGATTACGAAGATCTGAAGCCTTATATCGAGCAGATTCTGAATGGTGGAACGGATGTACTCTGGAAGGGGAAACCGTTGTACTTCGCCAAAACATCTGGTACTACATCCGGCACCAAATACATTCCTATTACTCAAGATTCTATTCCAAATCACATCAATTCTGCCCGCGATGCGCTGTTGAATTACATCAATGAAACCGGAAACGGTGCCTTTCTGGACAAGAAATTAATCTTTCTGTCGGGCAGTCCCGAACTGACCCAGAAAGCGGGCATTAATATTGGCCGATTGTCCGGTATTGCGAACCACCACGTTCCCGCGTATCTGCGCACAAACCAATTGCCCAGCTACGAAACCAATGTTATTGAGGATTGGGAAACGAAACTGGAGCGGATTATCGACGAAACGCTGACCCAGCCCATGTCGCTCATTTCCGGGATTCCGCCCTGGGTGCAGATGTATTTTGACCGGATTCAGGAACGGACGGGCAAATTAATTAAAGATGTTTTTCCTGATTTTTCGGTGTTCGTCTATGGCGGGGTCAACTTTGAGCCGTACCGCGCCAAGTTATTCGACAGTATCGGCAAACGCATCGACTCCATTGAGACCTACCCGGCATCGGAAGGCTTTATTGCCTTTCAGGATAGCCAGACAGAAGAAGGCTTACTACTGTTAGTGGATAGTGGTATCTTTTTCGAGTTTATTGCGGCTGACGACTACTTCACCGAAAATCCACGCCGACTAACGATTGCCCAAGTTGAGTTAGGTAAAAACTACGCGGTTATTATCAACAACAACGCTGGACTGTGGGGTTATTCCCTCGGCGATACGGTCAGATTCGTATCGCGGGAACCCTACCGGCTTCTGGTAACGGGGCGTATAAAACACTTCATTTCAGCTTTCGGTGAACATGTCATCGGTGAGGAAGTTGAGAAGGCATTGAAAGACGCCATGCAGAAACACCCCGAAACCGAAGTTGTCGAGTTCACCGTGGCGCCAATGGTTAGTCCGAAAGAAGGGTTGCCGTATCATGAGTGGTTGGTCGAGTTCGCCACACCCCCTCACGACCCGGTTGCCTTCGCCCGAAATCTGGACAATCGCCTGACCGAACTAAATGTATATTATGACGACCTAATAACTGGTTCCATTCTGCAACCGCTCAAGCTATCGAGTTTGCCACGTGGAGCATTTCAGCGGTACATGAAATCGCAGGGCAAACTGGGCGGTCAGAATAAAGTACCCCGTTTAGCCAACGACCGAAAAATTGCGGACGGGTTATTGGAGACAGGAAAAACCGTTTGAGAATATGGACGTAATAACCGTTGATCAGGAATTTATTTTGCAAACCCTTAGAGCCAACCGTGAACGTTTGCGAAAAGAGTTTGGCATTGAACGCATTGGTCTATACGGGAGCTTTGCGCGAAATGAACATACAGAGAAAAGTGATATTGATTTGGTATTTGATCTAAAAACGGGATTTACGTTATCATGGGTGGAGCGAGAACGGTTATACCGAATTTTGAGACGTAGACTCCATCGAAAATTAGATCTGGTAGAGGGAAAGTACATGAATCCTATTATTGGATACTACATAAAAAAGGACCTCATTTATGTATAACCGCCGTAACTTCGCTTACCTCTGTAGCATTCTTGAGTGTATTGAAAAGGTAATGATTTATAGCCGGTCTTTTGAGAATGTTGATGACTTCGGTACTGCCAATGAGCAGATGAATTATAATGCGTCATGGGCACTTTTATTAGTCATTGGGGAAGAATCTAAGAAATTATCAAAAGAATTGAAAACTGATTACCCAGCTATTCCATGGCGATTGCTTTCAGGTACGCGGAATTTTTTGGCACATGAATATAGAGATCTCAACCAGCAACTAATTTTTGACATAATCAAGCAGGATTTGCTATCGTTGAAAAACGCTGTCATCAGTATGTTTGATAAAGTTGATTATAACGAGGAAGTGTTGACTACTGCCCTTTCATCTGATTACTACCGGCACATCCAATACCTTCGGGACAAACTTAATGACTGACATAAAAAAACGCCATATCGCCATCCTCGGCTCAACTGGGTCTATTGGGACGCAGGCTGTCGATGTGATTAAATCCCACCCCGACCGGTTTCAGGTTGAGGTGCTGACAACAAATAACAATGCCGAATTGCTCATTCAGCAGGCTATTGACCTGAAACCAAACGTTGTAGTTATCTGCAACGAAGACCGTTATGATCAGGTTTTCTCCGCCCTTGACCCGCTTGATATTAAGGTCTATGCGGGTGCGAAAGCCATTGCATCGGTTGTGCAGATGGACACGATTGATATGGTGCTAACGGCCATGGTTGGTTATGCCGGATTGCTACCCACTATCAAGGCTATCGAAGCGGGTAAATCCATCGCGCTGGCCAACAAAGAAACGCTGGTGGTGGCGGGCGAACTCATTACCCGATTGGCGGCACAGAAAGGCGTCAATATTTACCCGGTTGATTCGGAGCACTCAGCTATTTTTCAGTGCCTGGTTGGTGAGTTTCATAATCCAATTGAAAAAATTATTCTGACAGCGTCGGGTGGACCATTTCGGGGCAAGTCGCAGGAGTTTTTGGCAACGGTTACCAAGGCCCAAGCGCTTAAACATCCGAATTGGACGATGGGCGCTAAAATCACTATCGACTCCGCTACCCTGATGAACAAAGGGCTGGAGGTTATTGAAGCAAAATGGTTATTTGGCCTGACAGCCGAGCAGATTGATGTCATTGTACATCCGCAAAGTATTGTTCATTCGCTGGTGCAGTTTGAGGACGGAAGCCTCAAAGCACAAATGGGTTTGCCCGATATGCGTCTGCCAATTCAGTTCGCGCTGGGTTATCCAAACCGACTTAAGTCCAACTTTCCACGGTTTAACTTTATGGATTATCCCACGCTGACGTTTGAACAGCCAGACCTGAAAACGTTTCGTAATCTTCAGCTTGCCTTCGATGCACTCAAGCAGGGTGGCAACGCTCCCTGCATTATTAATGCGGCAAACGAAGTAGCGGTAGATGCCTTCCTGCATGACCACATCGGCTTTCTGGAAATTTCGGAGATTATCGAACTGTGTTTAGCCAAAGCTACATTTGTTCAAAGTCCAAATTATGACGACTACGTTCATACTGATGAAGAAACCCGCCGGCTGGCTACCGAGAGAATTAAAACGTTGGTTTAGCTGTTTGTATAATATTGACCACACTCAACGTTTTTAACTCACGTGACCTATTGGATT
Source organism: Spirosoma sp. (assembly GCA_964263725.1). Taxonomy (GTDB): domain Bacteria; phylum Bacteroidota; class Bacteroidia; order Cytophagales; family Spirosomataceae; genus Spirosoma. The sequence goes on along the minus strand of CAXVWN010000156.1, from coordinate 17,649 downwards.
TGGTTTATTGTCGGTATCGGGCTTGGCGTTATTTTATTTCGCGCCTTCAAAAGCCGGAATAAATAACAATCGTATCATTCTCAAATTAACATTAACACAACGGTCCGCCGTAGCGGTTCTGAATACATGGAAATTTTAATTATGGCAGGACAGCTCATTTTGGGTTTGTCTATTTTAGTTGGTTTACACGAGTTAGGTCATCTGCTGGCCGCCAAAGCATTTGGCATGCGGGTAGAGCAGTATTTCATTGGCTTTCCACCTAAAGTATGGAGCATTAAACGGGGTGAAACAGAATATGGTGTCGGAGCGATTCCGCTCGGTGGCTTCGTGAAAATTTCGGGCATGATTGACGAATCACTCGATACCGCCCATACCAATACGGAACCCCAACCGTACGAATTCCGGGCGAAACCAGCTTGGCAGCGACTCATTGTTATGCTGGGTGGCATTTTCGTTAACGTGGTCGTTGGTATTCTGATTTTTGTGGTAATGGCCTACAAAAACGGCAACACCTATCTGGCCGCGAAAGACGCTAAGTACGGTATTGTTGCCTACGATCTGGCAAAGGGAATTGGCTTACAAACAGGCGATAAAATCGTAAAAGTCAATGGAAAAGCAATCACAGATTTTAATGAGATTCGCGGCTCCGACGTGTTTCTGGGCGATAATAGCTCTTATACGATTGAGCGAAATGGTAAGCTGGAAGATATTTTCATTCCTAACGATTTTGTGAATAAGCTGGCCGACAAAAAAGCGGCTGGTCAGTTTATTGAACCTATCGAGCCGTTTAAAGTTGCTGAATTAGTACCGGGCCAACCAGCCGGAAAGGCGGGTTTGAAAGCTGGTGACGTAATTACCAGCATCAACGGCAAACCAATTCAGTTTTACCATCAATTTACTGAGGCCGTAAAACCGCTTAAGAGCAAACCATTGACACTTGGAATTAATCGGAATGGGCAGCCAACTACGCTCACGATGACGACAACCGCCGATGGTACTATTGGTTTTTATCCTGAGTTTTTGCTGCCATTAACCAAACAGGAATACACATTTGGGGAAGCATTAGGCGTTGGCACAAAGAAAGCATTTCAGGTGGTGTTTGATAACATCAAAGGGTTCGGCAAGATTTTCCGGGGTGAAGTATCAGCCTCTAAAGCATTGAGTGGGCCAATTGGTATTGCACAGAATCTCTTCGGCGGTGTTTGGGTTTGGGACCGTTTCTGGACCGTTGTAGGCTTACTTTCAATGGCGCTTGCCTTCATGAACGCTCTGCCGATTCCAGCACTCGACGGTGGACATGCTACTATTCTTGGCTACGAAATCATTTCAGGTCGCAAACCTTCCGACAAGTTTCTGGAAGGGGCACAAAAGGTAGGTATGGTGCTCCTACTGGGCTTAATGGCTTTTGCTATTTTCAACGACGTTATTAAAGCTGTTTTTTAAGATCTTTTTTTTTACGGTAGAACAAGAAGAGGGTTCGCAGAGCTAAGGACGAGTTCCTCTTTTTCTCTGCGAACCCTCTTCTTGTTCTGCGTTTATGCTTAATTCCCTGATTCGGGCGGGTCTTTTACTTATTGTAGTCAGTTTATTGTCGGCGAGTCGGCCCAAGCACGATTTCCACGCCAGTGTAACGCAGATGCAGTATGATCCAAAAGGACGAACATTTGAAATCAGTGTTCGACTATTTACGGATGATTTTGAAAAAGCCCTTGCCGAAGCCTCTAAAAGCAAAGTAAATCTGAGTGCACCGGGCAAAAATGATCTGTTGATTGAAAAATATATTCAGTCGCATTTTGGTTATACAAATCCGCAGAAGCAGGCTAAACCTATAAAATATATAGGTTACGAGGTTGAGACCGATGCCCATTGGATTTATCTGGAAATGCCTTATACAGAACCATTTCGGGGCGGATCGCTTAAACAAAATGTATTGATGGAGATGTTCGACGACCAGGTTAATATGGTCAATGTTCAATATCAAGGTCAGAAAAAAACGTTTGTCTTCCGAAAAAACCTGCCTATTCAGGACATTTCGGTCGATTAATAAATTTATCAGTCACTAAGCCCCCTAATTAGTTAATTTTGTAGTTGTAACGATTGGCCCGCCACTTCGTCATAGTAGTGCTGACTGGCACGGGCCTTGCAACTACCTCATTTTCTTTGCCTTTCCTATATTTCAGGCATCAAATATTCAATGCTGCCACGCTGGCAGTGTACTTATGCATTCAGACCAAGATTTAGCTACCCGTTTGTTAATGACCGATTTTGATTCGGACAATTTAGAAATTGTGCCACTTGGGTCGCCAGAGGGGTTAGATGATGATTACGAATTACCAGACAATCTCCCTATTTTACCCGTTCGGAATACAGTATTGTTTCCGGGTATGGTTATACCCGTAACGGTTGGGCGGTCGAAGTCAATCCGATTAGTAAAAAAAGCATACAAAGGCAACCGGATTATTGGTGTAGCCGCACAGCTAAATCAGCAAAAAGACGAACCTACGGCCGATGATCTCTACCGATTCGGAACGGTGGCCTATATTATAAAGATGATTACGTTGCCTGATGGTAATATTACAATTATCATTCAGGGTAAGAAACGCTTTGAAATTCAGAAGATTACGCAGGAAGAACCCTTCATGACGGCGCAGGTACGCCAAATTGATGACTCCTTCCAGAACGTGAATAAAAAGGAAGGCAAAGCCCTCCTCCAATCCCTGAAAGACGCTGCGTATAAGATGCTGCGGCTCAATCCGGAAATTCCGCAAGAGGCACGCATTGCCCTCGATAACATAGAAAGCCCAACATTCCTGCTGCATTTTCTGTCCTCAAATGTCAATGCAGATGTAGCGGATAAACAACGCCTTTTGGAAACGCTTGAAGGAAATCAGCAAGCTAATTTGCTGCTCGAATTCATGCTCCGTGAAGTGCAGTTGCTGGAACTCAAACGCGAAATTCAGTCTAAAGCATCATCAGACCTCGACCAGCAGCAACGCGATTATTACCTGCGTCAGCAAATGAAGGTCTTGCAGGACGAGTTGGGTATAGAAAACCCCGACCGTGAAATTGATGAGTTACGCATTAAAGCAGACCGTAAAAAATGGCCAACCGAGGTACGGTCTCATTTTGATAAGGAACTTACTAAGTTGCAGCGTATCAACCCAATGGCGCCGGAATACCCGGTAACCATGAACTACGTTGAGTTGATGGTCGATCTGCCCTGGAACGAATATACAAAGGATAATTTCGACCTGAAACGAGCACAAAAAATTCTGGATGCTGACCATTTCGGTCTGGAAAAAGTGAAAGAACGGATTATTGAGTACCTCGCCGTTCTGAAACTTAAAAACGATATGAAAGCCCCGATTCTGTGCCTTTACGGACCTCCGGGTGTAGGCAAAACCTCCCTGGGGAAGTCGGTAGCAAAGGCATTGGGACGAAAATACAGCCGAATGGCGCTGGGTGGTGTCCATGACGAAGCCGAAATTCGCGGTCACCGTAAAACATATATCGGGGCAATGCCGGGCAAAGTCATTCAGAATATTCGTAAGTGCGGCACGGCGAATCCGGTGTTCATTCTGGACGAAATTGATAAAGTTAGCTCCGACTACCGGGGTGACCCATCGTCGGCTTTGCTCGAAGTATTGGACCCTGAGCAGAACTCGACGTTTATGGACAACTACCTCGAAACTGAGTTTGACCTCTCACGGGTATTGTTCATTGCTACCGCCAACACCCTCGATACGATTCACCCCGCCCTGCGCGACCGGATGGAAATTATCGACATTGCGGGGTATACCGTTGAAGAGAAAGTCCAGATTGCGAAAAAATACCTGATCCCGAAACAACGCAAAGATCACGGCTTAAAACCCAAAGATTTGCAGTTTGAGGATAAAGCCGTTCTACGCATTATTGAAGGATATACCCGCGAATCGGGTGTTCGGAATCTGGAGCAGAAAATTGGTGCATTAATTCGGAAGGTTGCCAAATCCATTGTTATGGAAGAGGAATATAATCATACGGTTAAAGTGGCCGATATCCCTAAAATGCTGGGTGCCGAAATCTTCGACAAAGAACTCTACGCCGATGACGACATTGCCGGTATTGTAACAGGTTTAGCCTGGACACAGGTTGGCGGTGAAATTCTGCTCATCGAATCAAGTTTAAGTCGTGGAAAAGGTGTTCTCACGTTGTCGGGACAACTTGGCGATGTGATGAAAGAATCAGCGGTTACGGCCCTTTCCTATCTGAAAGCCCATGCTGATGACTTGGGCATCGACTACCGCGTTTTCAGCCATTACGACTTGCACATTCACATTCCAGCGGGTGCGGTCCCAAAAGATGGCCCGTCGGCAGGGATCACGATGCTCACCTCAATGACCTCTATTTATACGCAGCGCAAGGTTAAGCCTTATCTGGCGATGACTGGTGAGGTTACGTTGCGCGGCAAAGTATTGCCAGTGGGTGGTATTAAAGAGAAAATTCTGGCGGCAAACCGGGCAGGTATTAAAGAGCTTATTCTTTGCTCAAAGAACCGCAAGGACATTGACGAAATCAATCAGTCTTACATTAAAGAGTTGACTTTTCATTACGTCGACACAGTCGATCAAGTGCTGAATATTGCATTATTGCCGGGTCAGGTTGGTAAGCCCATGAAGTTTATATTGCCCGAAGACAAAGAGCAACGTGAGATAGAAAAAGTGTATTGATTCTGTTTTATTTTAGTCCAGGAACGCTGATGATGTAGATTGGGGATTACGCCGACGCGGTTTAAATCCGCTTACTCTACGCCATCAGCGTTCTTACTATTTACCCCGTGCTTGATTTTCAAAAACTCTCCGCCACTTATCAGCAGGCTCTGCTTCGGCAGGTTGTACCCTTCTGGCTAAAAAACAGCCGCGATGATCGGTGCGGAGGCTATTTTGATCTTTTGTCAACCGCAGGAGAACCCATCGAAGGCGACAAATTTGTTACCCAACAGGCTCAGCAAGTATGGGCTTTTGCCTGGCTCTATAATACTCTTGATGGCCAACCCACCTGGCTCGAACATGCCAAACATGGGGCTTCATTTTTAAGTCAGTTTGCCCACGAAGACACGCTGGCCTGTTATGCCCAACTCGACCGGCAAGGCCGCGCCGTTGCACCTTCTTTTAACGTTATACCTGATAGTATGGCGGTTATGGCTTACGCGCAGCTTCACCGGGCCACCGGACAAGATGAATGGGCAATGCTGGCGAAACAAGTCTTTTTAAGTCTACTTCAACGACGGGCTACTATCCGTACTGAACAAAACAATACAATTGGTGGCCTTCGGCAAGTCCGGCATCTGGGTGAAACAGTGGCTGTACTTAAAACAGTGCTGGAGATAAAATCCTTGGTAGACGAGGAAATATGGAAGCAAAACGTTGAGCTGATTTTGCATGAATTACTGCATGAATTTATGGATCGTCGCACCGATACGCTCCGTGAATTCATCTTACCCGAAGGCGCCTTTATCAACACGCCCGAAGGCCGACGCTTCAACGTAGGGCTAACGTTTCAAACAGCCAGTTACCTATTGGATTTCTACGCCGAAAGTGCACTACTCAAAAGCGGGTCGGTCATAAATACAAACCGCAAACTGGGTATGCAGGTGGTCACATGGTGTCTGCAGCTTTGCGAACAGGCTTGGGACGAGACGCATGCTGGCCTGAATCAGTTTGTCGATTTAAAACAACAGCCATTTATTTTTCCGGATTGGCAGCAAAAATGGGCCTGGGTTCAGGCTGAAGCCTTAACCGCACTTATAAAAGGATATGTTCATACGCGTCACCCCGACTGCCTGAAATGGTTTAAACGCATCCACGACTACACATTCCAGCACTTTCCTGACCCAAAACAACCCGGCTGGCATGTGGTCATCGACCAACACGTACAACCCATTTTATCCGCCAAAGCCATTCCGGCGGTAGGCTGTTTTTCACTTATCCGATGTTTGGCCGAAACCGGGCAACTACTCGCTAAATGCGAATCGGCACCAATAAAACGAATCGGTATTTCGCTTAATTCATAGGAACGCCCAAGACTAGTAAAATACGTTATGAAACGGTTATTTGTTAGTCTGCATAAAACCGTCAATGGCGCCACGAACATTGCCGAATTGCTTCAACAGCGCTTCCGCTTGCTCCCGATCTACCCCAATTTCACCCATCACCATTTTAGCCGCTCTGTCCTGTAACTTTATGTTCGTCAGCATCATATCGACCATTTTGTTGCCTTTTACCCGGCCCAACTGAATCATTACCGATGTTGACATCATATTCAGGACAAGTTTCTGAGCAGTTCCGGCTTTCATCCGTGTGCTGCCCGTTACGAATTCCGGCCCAACAACGACCTCAACCGGGAACTCAGCCGCCTGCGCTACCGCCGAACCAGCATTACAAACGATACAACCTGTGAGAAGGCCAGCTTTCCGGGCTTCGTTCAAACCACCAATAACATATGGTGTTCGACCCGAAGCGGCAATACCAATGACGGTGTCATTCTCATCAGGATGATAAGGAGCAATATCTTTCCAGGCCTGTTCGGCATCGTCCTCAGCGAATTCAACCGCTTTGCGAATAGCGCCGTCGCCCCCGGCCATCAGACCAATAACCAAGTCGTGAGGCACACCGTATGTCGGCGGACATTCCGACGCATCGACTACGCCCAGCCGACCGCTCGTACCAGCGCCAATATAAATAAGTCGTCCGCCTTGCTTCATTCGCTTGACAATCTCGCCCACCAAAGCTTCCATTTGCGGAATTGCCCGCTCAACGGCCATTGGCACGGTTTTGTCTTCGGCATTAATATTCGTCAGCAAGTCATGGACCGACATCTGTTCCAGATGGTCGTACTGGGAAGCTGTTTCTGTTGTCATACCCCAAAAATACTATGTCCTGCTTTTAACGGACAAATAATCTGGTTTTTCTTGCCTTTTCCGAAAAGATCGCATTAATTTACAGCGTTATTACACCATCAGCGAAATTTCGCTAAATGTTAATTATGATTACCGATCAGCCTACAACCGAATTAAATCGTTTTAGTCGCACCTTAACCCAGGAAATTAGTAACCCAGCCGCTAAAGCCATGCTCTATGGCATTGGTTTGAGTGAGGCTGATATGCAGAAACCCCAGATTGGTATTGCCAGCACGGGTTATGAAGGGAACACCTGCAATATGCACCTGAATGGACTTTCGGTGTACGTGAAACAAGGTATTCAGGCAAGTGGGTTAGTCGGATTAATTTTCAATACAATTGGAGTATCGGATGGCATGACGAATGGTAACGATGGCATGCGCTATTCGCTACCCAGCCGTGACCTGATTGCCGACTCCATCGAATCAGTGGTATCAGCTCAGTGGTATGATGGTGTTGTAACAGTAGTTGGTTGTGACAAAAATATGCCGGGTGCCTTAATGGCAATGGCTCGTTTAAATCGGCCTAGTATTATGGTTTATGGCGGCACCATCCGTTCGGGCCATTATAAAGGACAGAAATTAGACATCGTTTCAGCGTTTGAAGCACTTGGCAAAAAATACGCGAATAACATTTCCGATGAAGACTACGAAGGTGTTATCAGAAACGCTATTCCTGGTGCTGGTGCCTGTGGTGGTATGTATACCGCTAACACAATGGCCAGCAGCATCGAAGCGATGGGCTTGAGCTTGCCTTTCAGCAGTACTTATCCAGCTACGCACGAAGGAAAACAAGAAGAGTGCAAGAAAATTGGTGCGGCCATGCGTTTGCTACTGGAACGGAACATTACACCCGCCGACATCATCAGCCGAAAATCGCTCGAAAACGCATTAACAATCGTCATGGCGCTTGGTGGTTCGACTAATGCCGTTCTCCATTTTCTGGCTATTGCGCGGGCGGCTGATATTCAATTAACACTTGATGAAATTCAGGCCATTAGCGACCGGGTTCCCTTACTAGCCGATCTGAAGCCTAGTGGTAAGTATTATATGGAAGATATGCTCGCTATTGGGGGCGTTCCATCCGTAATGAAATACCTCTACGAGCAGGGCATGATTCACGGCGATTGCATGACGGTTACGGGTAAAACTGTAGCAGAAAATCTTGAAGACACACCTTCACTGAACTTTGAGACGCAGCAGATCGTGCGCCCATTGAGCAATCCAATTAAAAAAACCGGACACATTCAAATCATGCGTGGTAACCTTGCCCCAACGGGTTCGGTAGCCAAGATAACGGGTAAAGAAGGCCTGAAATTCGACGGTACGGCCAAAGTATGTGAGCACGAAGAAGAAGTAATCGACGCGCTCCAGAAAGGTGAAATTCTGCCGGGTCAGGTAGTTGTTATTCGCAATGCGGGTCCCAAAGGTGGCCCCGGTATGAGCGAAATGCTGAAACCAACTTCAGCCATTATGGGCGCGGGCCTTGGCGACAAAGTAGCGTTGATTACTGACGGGCGGTTTTCGGGTGGCACCCACGGTTTTGTCGTTGGTCACGTGACGCCCGAAGCCTTCGATGGTGGGCCGATTGCACTTGTCCACAACGGCGACCGCATCACTATAGACGCTGAAACCCGCCAATTGACCCTGCATATTTCGGATGAAGAAATGGCGTATCGCAAAAGTGAATGGAAACAGCCAGCCCCGTCTTTCACCAAAGGCGTACTAGGCAAATACATTCGAAATGTAAAATCAGCGAGTGAAGGATGTGTGACAGATGAAGCGTAATAGCAGAATGGAAACCCATTTGTAAAACCGTTGAGCACTTCAAAGTAATAACCAGTAATACAACAAACTGAATACGTCTTTAAACCGACCACACGTCATGGAAGCAATTGCCAGCGTATTACCGGAAACCATAGAAATACCAGCAACACCAACGTTCATCAACGGCTCACATGCGCTGATGAAAGCCCTGTTAGCTGAAGGTGTGGATACCATTTTTGGTTATCCCGGCGGAGCGATTATGCCGGTCTATGACGCTCTTTACGATTACCAGGACGAATTAAATCATATTCTGGTACGGCATGAGCAAGGTGCTGGACACGCGGCTCAGGGGTACGCCCGCGTAACGGGTCGGGCAGGTATCTGCCTTGTCACATCGGGGCCGGGAGCAACCAATCTTGTTACCTCCATTGCCGATGCGCTGATTGACTCTACCCCAATGGTTTGCATCGTGGGCCAGGTGGCTAAAAAACTACTGGGTACAGATGCGTTTCAGGAAGCCGATGTGATGGGCGTTACCATGCCGATTACAAAATGGAATTATCAGATTACAGATGCCAATGAAGTTCCTGAAATCCTGGCGAAAGCGTTCTATATCGCGCAGTCGGGACGGCCGGGTCCGGTGTTAATCGACATGACCAAAAGTGCGCAACTGGAATTGATGACGAAGCCATTTGTGTACGAACGCTGCCAAAGTCTGGTGAGCTATCGGCCACGTCGGATACCTAAGCAGGAGCAGGTAGAAGTGGCTGCCAAACTGATCAATTCGGCTAAACGCCCTTATATACTCGTTGGGCATGGTGTTCAAATTGCCAAAGCCGAAGAGGAACTTCGCGCATTTGTCGAAAAAACTGGCATTCCAGTAGCGACGACGTTATTAGGGCAATCGACCATCCCAACCAATCACCCGCTTTATGTTGGCTGGTTGGGTATGCATGGCAACTACGGCCCCAATGTAATGACGGATCAGGCCGATGTAATTATCGCCATCGGCATGCGTTTCGACGATCGAGTTACGGGCGATGCCAGCAAATACATTACCCAGGCTAAGGTTATTCATATTGAGATTGACCCGTCGGAGATTGATAAAATCATCCGGGCCGATGCGCCTGTTGTCGGTGATGCTAAAGAAGCCCTAAAAGCCTTATTGCCTCTCGTAAAGCCTAATGACCACACGGTCTGGCGTAACGAGTTTCGAAAGTACGATGCTATTGAAAATGAAGTCATTACGGTTCCTGAATTGACCAACGCTACAGGTAAAATCAGGATGGCCGAAGTGATTGATATGCTCTCGAAGAAGACAAAAGGCGAAGCTATTCTGGTGACCGATGTAGGTCAGCACCAAATGATGGCATCTCGCTATTATCAATTCCGTCGACCAAATAGCTTGGTCACATCGGGTGGTATGGGCACGATGGGCTTTGCATTGCCAGCCGCCTTTGGTGCGCAGGTTGGTGCGCCAGACCGTCAGGTGGTAGCCGTTATTGGCGATGGTTGTTTTCAGATGACCTTGCAGGAACTGGGTACCATTGTGCAAAATAAACAGCCGGTTAAAGCGATCATCCTGAATAATAATTTTCTGGGAATGGTGCGTCAGTGGCAGCAGTTATTTCATCAACGGCGCTATTCATTCGTAGAGTTGCAAAATCCTGATTTCATCACCATAGCCCGAGGCTTTGGCATGGACGGACAGACCTGCAACGAACGGGATAATCTTTCGGATGCACTCGACACAATGCTGGCTCACAAAGGACCATTTCTGCTCGAAGTTGTGGTTGAAAATGAAGAAAATGTATTTCCGATGGTGCCGGCCGGGGCCAGTGTTTCGCAGATTAGACTTAAATAGACACTTCTAAAAGATGACTACCTATACTATCTGCATATTCACTGAAAATTCCATCGGGCTGCTCAACCGCATCACAATTATTTTTACCCGCCGACGCGTCAATATTGAGAGCCTTACGGTCTCAGAAACTGAGCGAAAAGGCGTATCCCGGTTCACGATTGTCATTAAACACGAATCACGCGAAGAGGTCGAGAAACTGGTTCGTCAGATTCGTAAAATCGTTGAAGTAATGGCTGTATTTGGCTACCTCAACGACGAAATCGTCTATAACGAAACTGCCTTGTTCAAAATCTCAACACCGCTGGGCAATAAGTCATTGGATGTTGAAACCATCAATAAAGAGTATAAAGCCTGGGTCGTTTACTGGGGCCTAGATTATGTCGTTATTGAAAAAACCGGCAACGATACAGACATTCTCGAATTTTTCGATTACATCAAACAGTACGAAATTCTGGAGTTTGTTCGCTCTGGTCGCGTAGCCGTTGGCAAAACAGAAAAAGGTCTGGTCGAGTACCTGCCTGAATCAGAATGGGCCTATTATTTATAACCAATCAGTAACCTAAAATACGAGTACAAAACCAATTAAACATGGCAACGATTAATTTCGGAGGAGTTGAGGAACAAGTTGTAACGCGGGAAGAATTTCCGCTAGAAAAAGCCCGCGAAGTGCTGGCCAGTGAAACCATCGCCGTTATCGGTTATGGCGTACAAGGTCCTGGTCAGTCATTAAATATGCGCGACAATGGCTTTAACGTCATCGTTGGCCAACGCAAAGGCAAAACCTATGACAAGGCAATTGCCGATGGCTGGGTACCCGGCGAAACACTATTCGAAATTGACGAAGCGTTAGAAAAAGGTACTATTATTTGTTTCCTGCTCTCCGATGCCGCTCAGATTGAACTCTGGCCAACGGTGAAAGCCGCTCTTAAACCCGGCAAGTCGCTCTATTTCTCGCACGGCTTTGGTATAACTTACAAGGATAAAACAGGCATTGTTCCCCCAGCCGATGTTGACGTATTTCTGGTTGCCCCTAAAGGCTCAGGGACATCGTTGCGCCGGTTATTTGTAGAAGGTAAAGGCCTAAACTCAAGCTTCGCTGTTTATCAGGATGCTTCGGGAACGGCACGGACCAAAGCTATTGCCATGGGCATTGGCGTAGGCTCGGGCTATTTGTTCGAGACCGATTTCTACCGGGAAGTAACCTCCGATTTAACGGGCGAACGTGGTACATTGATGGGCGCTATCCAGGGTATTTTTGCGGCTCAGTACGATGTACTGCGCGCGAATGGTCACAGTCCATCGGAAGCGTTCAATGAGACGGTTGAAGAATTGACACAGTCGCTGATGCCACTCGTGGCCGAAAACGGCATGGATTGGATGTATGCAAACTGCTCGACCACTGCCCAACGTGGTGCTTTGGATTGGTGGAAACCCTTCCGTGATGCTACCAAGCCGGTTTTTGAGCAACTTTACAACTCAGTAAAAGCGGGTGAGCAGGCAGATATTTCAATTACCCGTAACTCACAACCCGATTATCGTGAGAAACTTGAAGTAGAATTAGCCGAACTCCGTGAGTCAGAAATATGGCAGGCTGGCAAGGCCGTTCGGTCATTGCGCCCAGAGCGGAGCTAGAACTTAATAAAAAAATATAAATAGAACCGCAACGGCGGATGGTGAATCAGGTTGGTTCGAACGGATAAAATCTGTTTTGATCCGCTTAAGTCACCATCCGCCGTTGCGGTTCTAGTCGCCTTCATATCCCTTAGTTTGCGTAACTTTACGAGCATGAGTACGGTAGGTGAAAAAGACAAGAAAATTACATTTCCTGACCTCGATAATATTTATCTGGCAGCCGAACGGTTACAGGGCGTTGCTGTTCATACGCCTTTACAAGAAAATATTAACCTGTCAGATCGCTATGAGGCCAATATTTTCCTGAAGCGTGAGGATTTGCAGGTTGTACGTTCCTACAAAATTCGGGGCGCTTATAACAAAATGGCCAGTCTGTCTCCCGAAGCGTTGGCCAAAGGAGTTGTCTGTGCCAGCGCCGGAAACCACGCGCAGGGTCTGGCTTACGCTTGCCGAAAGATGGCGGTGCATGGGATCATTTTCATGCCAACGACCACGCCAAACCAGAAGGTGAAACAGGTGCGCATGTTTGGGAAGGAGTTTGTTACAGTGGAGCTAATCGGCGACACCTACGACGATGCCTTCAACGCGGCTATGCATTACGTTTCCACTCACGAAAGCACATTCGTTCATCCTTTTGATGATGTGCTGGTAATGGAAGGTCAGGGAACCGTCGGGCTGGAAATTCTCCGGGATGCTACTGGCAAGATAGACTATCTGCTGATGGCTATTGGCGGGGGCGGTCTGGCGTCTGGCGTTTCAACGGTATTTAAACAGTTGAGTCCCAAAACCAAACTAATTGGTGTTGAGCCACTTGGATCGCCATCAATGAAAGTCTCCATCGACGAAGGTCATGTTGTAGCACTTGACAAAATCGACAAGTTTGTAGACGGAGCCGCCGTAAAACGGCCGGGAGATACAACTTTTGAAATATGTCGTAAAAATCTCGACCGTGTGCTTCTGGTTCCCGAAGGTAAAGTTTGCACAACCATTCTGAAGCTTTACGACGAAGACGCCATTGTGGCTGAACCGGCCGGTGCATTGACCATTGCCGCTCTGGACATGATTAAAGACGAAATAAAAGGCAAAAACGTAGTTTGTTTGGTCAGTGGTGGCAACAACGACATTACTCGAACGGAAGAAATTAAAGAGCGGTCATTGCTGTATGAAGGGCTAAAACACTATTTCATTATTCGGTTTCCACAGCGTGCGGGTGCCTTCCGTGACTTTCTGAACGTACTCGGCCCCAATGATGATATAAGCCGCTTCGAATATGCCAAGAAAACGAATCGGGAAGTTGGGCCCGCCGTAGTGGGTATTGAGCTAAAGCACCGCGAAGATTTCGAGCCGCTCATTGAGCGAATGCAAGCCCAAAATATTGTGTTTGAGTACCTGAATGACCAGCCCGATTTATTTCAGTTTTTGGTGTAAATTATCTAAGATTAGCCATTTCAGTTGATTTTTGACTTAAGAAGCTATGAGCCGTTCAAAATAAACAGCAGGCTTTCGAACGCATTCGATCTCTCTCATCAATCGGCATTGAAACAATTCGGTGCTGATGAGTTGGGATTGTTTTATTTTCCTTATAATGAATGGCAAAACGAATATGACGTACAAATCATAGGAAAGTGTGAAGAAGGTCATAAGAAGCTTCACACTTTCCTAAATCTGGCCAATTATCTAGAAAATATTATGGGACGAAAAGTTGATTTGCTTTCTTGGGATGGAGTTACATGTGGGCTAAAGCGGTCAATAGATGACGAAGTTGAATTATTTATCTATTAGAGATTGCCTTTTCCTATTGGCTGCATAAAAATGGAAGGAAAACGAGGTGAGAAAGCATTTAGGCTAGCTTTATTAGGCATCACCGTAGTTGGTGGGTTGTTTTTATTGACAATGATTTTGCAACGAACAAATAATAATACAGCAATACATAATTTTAGCGCGCTAATTGGGTTAGGCGCTACAGCAGGCCTTTTACTATGCCTTGTAAGTATTATATTGGGTCTACTAGGCGTTCGAACCTCTGACCGTAATGAAAAGAGAAACGCACTTCTTGCAATTGGTATTAGTTTGGGCGTATTACTTGCTTTTGCGTTTTACATGTATTTAGGTGTGCAATCGCCTAATTTTAGACCTGTTCGGTAGTGTTTTGCCCTGTTGAACTCATTTCATGATCCGCGTTCCTTCATCTATCCAACCAAACCAATTTGAGTCACTAAGCATTCAGCGGCCCGGCCTGGATGAGCCCGACGCGTCGAAGATGACATTTGTCGCTTACCGCAGCGACGTATATCCAGAACGGAACGAGGTTTTTTTCGAAGAACACGCCGTTATCGTGGTGCTGGAAGGGGAAAAGAAATTCAGTTCGCCGACGCAGGAATTACACGTCCACAAAGGACAGATTCTATTTTTCCAGCGGGGCTGTTACTCTATGAACGAATCCATTGACTCCAGCTACCGAAGTCTGGTGTTTTTCGTAAATGAGAAGTTGTTGAAAGAGTTTGTTAGCCAGCACCTAACGTTATTTCAGGAAACATCTACCACCCTACCCACCGATCTTATTCTGTCTTTCTCGTCGTCGCCTACGTTTACGACATTCATTAATTCCCTGCTACCGTATTTTGGCGCTAAAACTCCTTTCCTGAATGAGCTACTACGGCTTAAGTTTCAAGAGTTGTTACTGCATTTATTTGAACTTGATGTAGCGGGGCAATTACGGGCGATTCTGCTGCATATTTATCAAGGTCAGAAAACCGACCTTGATTACCTGATGAGTGCCTATTTTCTCAAGCCACTGTCAATGAACGAATTATCCAGACTATCAGGGAGAAGTCTATCGGCATTCAAGCGCGATTTTGACGATCATTTTCATACCTCACCCGGCCATTGGATTCGCGAAAAACGACTTGAACATGCCCATTTTTTACTCCGAAATACAGATAAAAATGTATCAGAGGTAAGCATGGAAATCGGTTACGAGAGCGTGTCCCATTTCATTAAAGCCTATAAACAACAATACGGTTTTACACCCAAGCTGACCGTTTGAGAAATCGCAGAAAATGTACAAAGTCCATTTGATGACTTTGGGCTAAAAATAATGCGTGTGTTGTAACACTTTTTAAGACGAAATATATAACAAAATGACAACAGAAATATATTCAGCTTTAGAGGGTTTAGAAATTTGGGACGCAGACGAGAATATAGATATTAACTATGTGAAATCTTCGCCACTTTACTAGTTATCAGAAAAAATATAATCCTTTGATAGATATTTTTTAATCTTTATACTTTATAATACTTACCAAAGGTCTATACTTGAGGATAACATATTGTTCGCAACCTTTGCAATCAGTGATGCAGGCATTGCAAACAAAAATAATTTTGACCAATGGTTTACTGAAATTGCAATTTCTATTTCATTTGACAAGAAGTTTTGTAATTGTGATCAAACAAAAAGATACGCTTGTAATGAATATGAACCATACTACAAGAACTTATGTGCGGCTATTGACAAAGCAACTACCGCCAACATGGATATAGATAGTGCAAGGTTGGCCTGACGTTTCCTAATTTCCCCACAATGCCAAGCTCTAAACAGTTAGCGGTCATATTACAGCGACAACTCTACCTGTCTTACGCAGGACTATTAGTACTTGTCGTATTCAGCCACTAAGATTGTCGCATTTACACCGCAATAGAGCGATCTTGTTAACGAAATTTGTGTCATAACAAAACCAGTTTTGAAGATTTTATTAAAGAATAAATTATAACTTGAGGTGAAATAATATGAGAAAATAATCGTCGGATTATTCATTATAGTAGATGGAGTCAGGCAAGCTGCTGTCGGACCATAGGCGAGTTTCAACCATGGCGGCTGGAGTGGTATCCTGTTTTTACAAAGCTGATGAAGCGGCTGGTGAGTTCACGAAAAGACACATGTTGTTCGCTATTCAGCTTTAGCTCCAGCCGACGAGTAAAGCCAAACTGTATTTTTCATTATCAACATTTGTAGCTTTATTCAGCAGCAACTATGAGCTAACGATGTTCAGATACGGCAACATCGCTAAGCCGTACCATTAGGCGTCATTGTATTGTTACACACTACGCTCAGACATTTCGCTTAAAAGATTGTAAACAACTTAAAAAAATAAGAATTATGGCACTTATCAATCCTTACATTAACTTCAACGGAAATGCTGAAGAAGCATTCAATTTTTACAAATCAGTATTTGGTGGAGAATTCGCAAAGCTCATTCGTTTCAAAGACCTTGCAAGCCCTGGATTTCCAGTATTGGAAAAAGAAGAAAATAAAGTTATGCATATTGCTTTGCCTATCGGTAAAAATAATATGCTAATGGCAAATGATGTTCCGGAAATTATGGGAAAAACAAACGAAAATGAGAACAGAAGTAAAATTTCAATAAGCACAGAAAGCAAAGAAGAAGCTGATAAATTATTTAATGGGCTTTCGGCAGGTGGACAAATAGAAATGCCTATCACAGATAGTCCTTGGGGTTCATATTTTGGTATGTTTAGAGACAAGTATGGCATTGAATGGATAGTTGACTTTGACCCAATACGAGAATGAAACCCAGAAATGGGATTTTTATTTTTTTATTTTGTATCGGAAACTAATATTAAATAATTTTAAATTAAACTGAAAATGAAAAATTCAATTAAAAGCAAAGTTTTATTTGTTGTATCACTCCTATTTGGTTTGTTTTTTATCAATGCTGGATTAAATAAATTCTTTAATTACATGCCTATGCCAAAGGATTTACCAGAAAAAATGATGAAAGCCTTTAACGCATTTGCGGAAATTGGTTGGTTAATGCCACTTGTAGGAATGGCTGAAATTGTTGGTGGATTACTAATAATTATTCCAAAAACAAGAGCATTAGGAGCATTGATTATTTTTCCAGTAATGGTTGGCATATTTCTGACAAATATTGTGCAAGACAAAAGTGGTTTACCAATCGCACTAATTTTTGGTGCGATTTTGATTTGGATAATGTACGAGAACAAAAATAAATACCTCCCATTGGTAAGTTAGACAACCTAAAAAATGCCAGTAGTTAACATGTTTTTTTATAGGTGGGGAGGATAAAAAATTTAGCAGCAGTTTGCCGCTTTTTATTCGGACTTGACATGTTTGACCAAACATTTATTTAATATCAACATTTACAAATCCAGCGATTCATGAAAATATTATTTTCATGAATCGCTGGATTTGTTGCATAGCTTACTACTAAGACGAAAGGCTTTACGATAAATTATATTCTTTCTTTTATCATATAGGCTCTGCAACATTTTCGCTTTTCGAAGCAGATGATAGCCATTGGACATAAAATCTTTCTATTTTATATTTGCTCCCGTGTCAATTTTAGCGGGCTATTTTACAATAAACGATACAATACGAATGCAGGACATCGTCAACAAGTTAAAGTTCA
>CAXVWN010000155.1:0-10370 GCA_964263725.1 Spirosoma sp. | reverse complement strand
TTTCTGCCGAATGGCCTGTCTATTGCCATACATTGTTTGTATACACTGCCGCTTTTGCTGCTGGTGCTCTGGTATTACGGCGATACGCTCATTGCTTTCTTCTGTCTTGCCACTTTTTATACGTTCGTTTTTGATAGTTTGCTGAAGGTTAGTTGGGGGGAAGATGCGTTGCCTTTTGTGATGATGGCGATTTCTCTTGCGATATACGTAGCTGTTAAACAGGCTATTAACCGAAATTCAAAACAAGTCTATTACGCGGATGCCTTGAATTTGGCCCAATGGATATCGCTTATTATTCTGGCTGCCAGTGGTAATTATTTCGTGGTGCGCGAGCTGAACGGACTCTTGGTAGATTCCATACCGGGCAGGCCAATTACGAAAGGTGCGCCCGAAATTGCACTGCCAGCTTTATTCTGGGTACTGACCTTTGCGATTCCAGCCATTTATCTATGGCAGGGTTTGACGAAGAAAAATCGAATGTTAATCATTCTTGGCTCACTGGGTATCATTGCCGCGTTTATGACAATACACGAGTATGTTGCGTTGCTGCCGCTCAATGTTGCGCTTACCACGGGCGGCTTGGCACTAATTGGGTTTGCCATCGTCGGAATCCGGTATTTAGCTACGCCCAAACACAGCTTTACTGATGCCCCAGACGACGATTCACCAAATGAGATGTTTATGAACGTAGCCAGTATGGCGGCTGTTCAGGCGAGCAGTGCAGCACTACATCCGCCAAAAGACAACCTCCAGTTTGGCGATGGTAATTTTGGTGGAGCCGGGAGCGAAGGGAAGTATTAATGTGTACAAAAACAAGTGTATTTGTCCAGCATAACGACATAGACTTTGACCAAATCGCTTGCTTTACGGCGCTTCGAATGGCTGTTTAGTTATGTCAATAGTAAACTTCGCGTTCGCATCTGCCGAAAAACTGCTAAGTTTGGCCCTGCAAACCAACGACCATACGCAGTCGCATGAAAACCGTAGATTCCTACAATTTTGCCGGTAAGAAAGCCCTTGTTCGGGTAGACTTCAACGTGCCACTCGACAAAGAGTACAACATTACTGACGACACCCGCATAAAGGCGACAATTCCGACCGTTCTGAAAATTGTGAACGACGGTGGCTCGGCCATTCTGATGTCGCATTTGGGTCGGCCGAAGGGTGGACCTGAAGAAAAGTACTCGCTCAAACACTTGTTGCCCGCTTTGAAAGAAGCATTTGGCCGAGAGGTGAAATTTGCTGATGACTGCATTGGACAGTCGGCCACAGATTTAGCCGCCAGCTTGCAACCGGGTGAAATCCTGCTGCTTGAAAATCTACGATTTTATAAAGAAGAAGAAAAAGGTGATGTTGGCTTCGCCGAAAAACTGGCGAAACTCGGCGACGTTTGGGTTAACGACGCTTTTGGAACGGCTCACCGCGCCCATGCTTCAACGGCTGTAATGGGCCAGTTTTTTCAGGATCGGGTGGCTGGTTATGTTATGCTGGCAGAACTGGTCAATGCCAAAAAGATTCTGGAAGAAGCCCAACGGCCTTTTACAGCCATCATGGGCGGAGCCAAAATTTCTGACAAAATCCTGATTATCGAAAAACTGCTTGATAAAGTCGACAACCTTATCATTGGTGGCGGCATGACCTACACATTCACCAAAGCTTTGGGTGGCCAAATCGGCAAGTCGCTCCTCGAAGCCGATAAGCAGGAACTGGCGCTTGAATTACTGAAAAAGGCAGAAGCTAAAGGTGTAAAAATTTATATGCCATTAGACAATCTCTGCGCCGACGATTTTTCGAACGATGCAAATCGTAAGGTCGTGGCCACTGGCCAGATTCCGGATGGCTGGCAGGGGTTAGACATTGGCCCTGAGACTATTGAGTTATTTAAGGATATCGTTTCGAAATCGAGAACCATCCTCTGGAATGGCCCGATGGGTGTGTTTGAATTTGAAAACTTCGCCCACGGCACCAACGCCATTGCCGAAGCGGTAGTAAAAGCAACCGAAGAAAACGGCGCTTTCTCGCTCATCGGCGGGGGCGATTCAGCTTCTGCTATCAATCAGGCTGGCTACGGCGATCGCGTGAGTTATGTCTCAACCGGGGGCGGTGCCTTGCTGGAATATATGGAAGGCAAAACCCTGCCGGGTGTAGCTGCGCTGGAGTAGGAATTTCCTACAAATTACTCAGAGCTGCTTTCGCCTTGTTATCTACGCTGTTTTTATACTCATGGCGTTTGAAACTAAGGGCTTTCTGGAAAAACGACCGTGCGCGAGGACGGTCGTTTTTTTGTTGGTAAATATAGCCTAACTGCAAAGCTGCCGTTGCCCCAAAGGAGAGTTGGTCCGGTTCGCTGAGAACCAACGCACGAGTTAAATAAGGGATGGCTGATTCGATATCACTACGGCGTTGAAAAATGCGCCCCATTCGATACGTATATTCTGCTTTTTCGGTTGTGATTAGGAATTTAGTTTCACTGTACGGCTGTAGATAAGCCAATGCGCTATCGGTAAAACCGCCATCGGAGGCAAGACGCGCCCGCATTAGCACTTTCTGGTTGGGTGAAGCTCCTTTCTGTAAATAGATTTCAGCAAACTTTTGTGCGGCCTTATCCGACTCAACTGTCGTTCGACCAACGGTTGCGACGTTTTGTAAAAGAATTCGGGATTTAGTGTCGGGTTGGTCATTGGCTAACCAATGGCAAAGGAATAATTTATAATACGAGTCTTTTAGAAAGTTCTGCCCCTTGTATGTGTTTAGAAATTGTTGAAAATGAGCTGTTGCCGCCGTGTATTCGCCTTTTTGCAGGTAAATATCACCCAGAATATTTTCGATCACCGGCAGGGTCAGATAGTTTTTGCCAGTGGGTCGGTTAGATAAATAAGCAAGGGCCTCTTCGCTGTGGCCGTTTTTTTGTTCGATGGTTGCTCCAAAAAAATGCAATAGTAAGTTATCAGGATGGTCGCTCACTAAACGGGACAAGTTTTTTCCATCTGCTTCGGTGAATTTTAGAACATAGGCCCGCACCATCAAATCAATGAGCCGGGCTTCAAGTCCGAAGGTTGGATCTTGCTGAGCGCGTTGTAATTCCTGCTGCCCTTGCTGAACGTTGCCATGCAGACCGAGCAGGTTGGCCACCCAGACATAATTATCCGGCACAGAGCCAATCATGACGTGTAAGGTGCCAAGCGATTTGTACGTTGGTAAGAAACCAGGAAACCGTTTCTGATTTTCTGCCAGCAACTTATACGCCCGAATGACATCCCAACTCGCGCTCATTTCCTTGCCGAATTTCAGCTTGACGAATGCCCAGTGAAGCCGTACTTCGGCCAGCAGCACACGTTGCCAGGGAGAGGTGTCATCCATCTTTTTTAGCGCATCGAGCCGGTCATCTTCCCGGTCGCTCAGAGTCGAAAACAGACGATCATCATCGGAGGTGACTAGCCTGAGCATATCTGTATAATCGTCCAAAAAAATGCGAATTCCATTGCCTGTCGATTCGTGAACGGCTACCGGTTGGGTAGGTTGAATCGTTAGTTTTTGTAGGTCGACATAGGTGCGTTGCAAAGTCGGTGTCCAGACAAAGTCCTGCGCCTGTAAAATCGACGTGCGTAATAGCACGAGGACTGTGACAGCAATAAAGCGACTTATGGACATCGGCATAATTAACTCAGAGCAAATAAGTACGCAGAAATGAGTTAACTTATTTCTGCATGATTGCTTAATACAAAATAACGGCAAGTAGGTCGTGTAGATATAGAAAAAGGTCGCCACGTAGACGACCTTTTTTTTTGCACTGGATTGATATTGACTACCGACCTCGGCCCGTTAGAGCTGGTTCAGGAACACCTTCAACATCGGCGAAAATCCGTCCGCAATGTTCGCAGACGATGATTTTCTTTTTGTCTTTAATGTCTGCCTGACGTTGGGGTGGCACCACGTTAAAGCAACCTCCGCAAGCTCCGCGTTTCACCATAACAACGGCCAAACCGTTAAGAGCGTTACCACGGATTTTTTTGTACGAATTCAACAAACGAGGCTCAATGATTGTCAATGCCTGTTGATCGCGTTGCTTAATGATTTCCTTTTCTTCTTCCTGGCTTTCAGACGTAATCTGGTCCAGTTCCTGCTTTTTGGCCTTCAGATCTTCCTTCCGTTCGTTAAGAGCAGCCTGCGTCGTTTTGATCTCTTCTTCTTTGCCCCGAACCCGGAATTGAGATTCGTTGCCGCGCTTTTCAACCAGCTCAATTTCGAGCGATTGTAACTCTATTTCTTTTGAAATGGCGTCAAACTCGCGGTTGTTACGGACGTTCATTTGCTGATCCTTGTACTTGGTGATCAACTTTTCTGCGTCTTTTTTAGCCACGCGATTACGTTCAATTTCTTCTTCCAGCGTCTTAATTTCACTCTGAAACTTGCCAATCCGGGTTTCAAAGCCAGCGATATCGTCTTCAAGGTCACGGACTTCTTCGGGCAAGCCACCTCGAATTTTAATGAGTTCGTCTAGTTGAGAATCAAGGGATTGCAGTTTCAGAAGAGCGTCTAATTTTTGCGCAATCGTCAGTTCCATTCGGAATGTAGTTAGTGCTATATGAAGTATCGAACCGGATTCGTGTCCGTTACTGATAAAATTACCGCAAAAGTAGTGAATTTTTTTGCTAAATGCCCACGAATCAAGTCTTTCGTGAAGACTTCGCTCTCATAATGTCCAATATCGCAGATACCAATGCGGCCTTCAGCATCGAAAAACTCGTGATATTTATAATCGGCAGTCACAAAAACGTCGGCTTCGGCACGTAGGGCATCGGGTAAAAGAAAACTGCCAACACCCCCGCATACCGCTATACGCCTGATAGGGCGGTCGGGGAGGGGTGTGTACCTAATCAAGTTTAGGTTCATATTTTCTTTTAAATAGGCAAGCCACGACTCACCGGTTAACGCGTCTGGTAACTCGCCCACCGCTCCAGAACCGACTTCCTGATGCTGATTGTCTAAAGCCGTGAGGTAATAGGCCACTTCATTGTACGGATGCACCTGGCGGAGAGTGGTTAAAAGTTGCTCCTGCTGGTGCGTCGGCATAATCACTTCAATCCGATTTTCGGACTCTTCGTGGTATTTACCAATTTCACCAATTACCGGCCGGGCATCATCACCGGGCTGAAACGTTCCCGTGCCATTAACACGAAAACTGCAATTTTTGTAGTCGCCAATTTGACCCGCCCCGGCTGTATAAAGGGCATCCAGTACCCGTTGTGTATCGGCTACAGGTACAAATGTGACCAGCTTTGTTAGTACCTGGGTCTTTGGGGATAGTATCCTGACATTTTTCAGTTTTAACTTCTCTGCAATTTTAAAATTAACGCCCCCTGCTACATTATCTAAGTTAGTATGGGCCGCGTATAGCGCAATGTCATTTTTTATCGCCTTGATAACTGTCCGCTCAACGTAGGTTTTACCATTCAGTTTTTTTAGACCCTTGAAAATAATTGGATGGTGCGCTACAATCACATTGCAACCTTTGGCAATGGCTTCATCAACAACCGCTTCGGTAACGTCGAGCGTGACCAAAACACCCGTAATGTCAGTGTTTGCGTCTCCCACAAGTAAGCCCACATTGTCGTAAGATTCCTGATATGCGAGCGGAGCCAATGCTTCTATATGAGCAGCGAGATGGCGAATTTGGGTCATAATAACGAAGAACGCTGGATAAGGTGGTAAACGTTGCTCCGCAAATTACGGAATCTGGCGATTTGATGGAAGAATAGATTTCTACTCAAATAGTCCAAACTGGCCCTGTGTATTTGATTGTTGATATGGTCTAGGGTGCTGTTTTCAAACTTGTTCTGACAGTTTCGGGCGTTGATTAATCGGTCAATCCTAACAAGCCTTAATCGCGTATATATTCACCTTATACTTTTCTTTTCAAGTGCTCAGGCCGTCTTTCGCAATGGGACGGCTTGATTTTGTTTTTACGTTCAATCTATTTTCTTTCATACTGCGTAGATGGTAGGCTTTTTAGATTGAAAAACGTTATACCTTCTTTTTTACAGTATTCAGGCCGTCGCGCGGAAAGCAGGACGGTCTGAGTGATTTCAGACTATTTGCTTTTCATTAACCAGGGTTAGATTTGGCCTCAATATCCAATAAATTACCCTTTTCTTCTCAGTCCATTACTCTAACGGAGTTAACAGGAATGAAGATTGGTTAACTACTTCATTATCAATTGTATAAAGGCCCGTCTATGTAACTTCTAAAATCATATTGTAGAACTAATGGCCCACAAAATAAGGTATCAACAGCCTACAAGTTTTACGCCTTCCAGCTAAGAAAGTTAATGCTGTTTGGCACAATATATGTAACAAGCACCTTACTTCCTTCAGATACTCCTTCAACGTTCTTGATAATTATGGGTACACCGCAACTAAACGACGTTTTTGCACTTATTGACTCGGCAATTACGAGTCAGCAGGTTATTCAGATTAGACTTTATAACCAATGGCGAACAGTAGAACCTTATCTGATTGGCCTTCACAAAAACACGCAAATGTCAATCGTTTACGGCTTTTGTCGGGATGTCGTTCCCTGTGATGCTACGCCGAGCAGGTGGCAGGTTTTCAATCTCGACGATATTGATCTTATCGAATTGACGAATTATTCGTTTCAGCCGCACACAGACTATGAAGGTGAGTATGAATTCATGCAAACCGTTTACCGTAGCCTAAAACAAGAATGGAGTGCGAACATTTTTACCAAAGAGTAAATAAAAAACGCTACGTGATATGTAAGAAAGCAGAAACAAAAATGTGTTAATTATAAATTATCATAAATAGCCAGTATAGATACTATCGTGTGAAAAATTAGGTGATAATTTAGTCTAGATATATGATTTTTAATTGAAATGTATCTGAAATTCGATTGTTGAAATCTAATTGTTAGTTTATTTCGTACATCCGATGTAACCGCTACTCTATATGGCATTCTATTCTAACCCTATGCCGGTGATTGCGCCCGATCTTCTGGCCTGGCCACCACTACGTATATACACGACAGGTAACGGTGCCCAATGGATCCCTATTGCTGATTTGATCTATCTGGAGGGAGAAGCAAGTTATACCTGGCTACAATGGGCAGATGGGCATCGATTGCTGGTGCCCTACACTCTCAAATCGTTTGAGGCTAAGTTACCCTCAACTTGGTTTATCAGATTACATCGCCGTTATCTGGTGAATCGTCGGTTTATCAATCGGGTCGATAATGATCTCAACGGCCCGTGTGTTTATTTGACTACAGGTTTGAGGTGCCCTGTCTCCCGGCGTCGCTGGCCACTGGTTTATCAGCAAATAGGCTGCTCAACTACTAATTCTACAGAACTTAGGGTTAACTGCGTTAGTATTCGTTGATACTAACGCATATATGGGCCCGCACACAAGGTTGCTTACTAGATAATGGCTCCTATTAATAAAGAGTAATTTCTCCTGTGGAACCAATGCAAAACTCATCCTCAAACTCTACACTTCTGACGCTGGAGTCCCGTACGCCAGGATGCTCTTTTTGAAATCGTGAGGTGGCGTTTTCTTCGCTAATATTTAGGTACGCTTTTTTCCACGGCTTCGGTGTAATAGATCCGTACCCGGTGACAATTACAAGTGTGTTACCTGCCATGACAAAAAATTGGTTAAGTGTGTATGAATATACGCCTTATTTTTCAACTCCACTCCCAATTCCAGCAATAGGGTTGAAGCAGGAGGAACGCAGTTACTCACATTCTGCCATAAAAAATTCACCAGTCTGTAGTAGCAAACCGGTGAGAAACTTCCTCCTTTATCTATACATATGACTGGCGTAAGTGGCTGGATTGAGTTGAACTCTTGGTAGGTATACACTCTAGAGATTACTCGTATAGCTTGACGTAAATTAGTAAGTCCAGCTAAATCTCCATTACTTTTTACGTTATATTATTGACAGATTTTCCTCTTTTTACGACATATATTTCTTTGATATAGTTGTTATTAAAGATACTTTTTATTTATCTTTATGTTTCAACTGAAATATAAAGATAGTAAATGTCAAATATAGGAAAACAGCTAGATTCCCTTACTTCACAGGGATTAATTCGATATATGCTTTATACCGATGTTAATAGGAGACGTGCTACACGGGTAGGAGTCGATGTGTGGGTTGATCGTAAAACGATTTTTGGTGATAAATACGATTACGGCACAAAGCATGAGCTAATTTTTAATGAGATTGACGATGAGCCCGGCCATTATGTTGTGGCAATGATACCTTATATTCGTCAGGCCCCGCATCCAGAAACAGAAGGTAAGACTATACCGATACGACTCATATACTTAACATCGGTCGCTTTGTGGCCATTTTTTGATCCCATATCCGGTGATGCACTCAATATGGCAATGCTTCCAGAATAAGCAAAAGGGCTACAATATTATCAAGAGATTATAACCTTGTCTTAACATGACAGCTTTGTTCATGGCCTACCTTTAGGTTGACAATTAGGTAAGTTGAACATCATGTGTAATTGACAAACGTCGGTTCCTTTGGAGCTGGCGTTTTTTTATTCGTCCTATACCAGAAAATGATTGAATGAATTTTTGGGGTGTGAGATCTTCACGATATTAACAGGTGATTTATCTGGAAACAACCCATGATAAGACTCCTGCAAACGTTAGCGCTAAGCCAATTAGAAGAGCTATAGCACTCATGCATATGGGAATAGACTCATCTCGCTCTTTGGCGGTCATATCGGGATGAAATGCAAAAACCTGTTCAACAAGTGATCGAACAAAATTTTTTCTCAGAGACTTATGTGCTACCATCTTTCCCATTCGTAATCTTCTTTGTAACTGTTAGACTGAAGATTTACTTTTTGGGTACTATTATTTCTAAAAATAATTTTATTGTTACTGAATAGGTATAAAAAAGCCTGGTTTGTAGGCCAGGCAGATGTATTAAAGTAATTTGATAACTACTTAGTATTCCTTGTGACGAGAGAGAAATGATAAAGTCACTAAATGATCTGTAAAAAATAAATTCGGTTAGCTACTGATTAAATCATACACTGCTGGGCATGTAACCGATGAATTTTTTCCCGGCTTCGTTTAAGTCGCATCTTAACAGCACTAGCCTTGATCGCATATTCTTTTGCGATTTGTTCAATACTAAGTCCATCTTCATACTTCATCCGTAACAAAGCCTGTTCGCTGGCCGATAGGGTTGCCATCGCCTGGCTAACTAATTGAAGCGTTTCTTCGTGAAGCTGAGCTTCGGTTGAGTCGGCTATATCCTGGCCGGTTCCTTTCTCAAGCGGGGTAAGGTTTAATCGCTTCGCTATTCGTAGCTGATCTGAACAATAATTAAAGGATATCGAATAAAGCCAGGTTGAAAAACTTGACCGTTCCTGAAAAGCATCAAGCTTATTGAATACTTTCAGAAATATATCGTGCGTAAAGTCTTCGGCTTTCAGGGGATCTTTGGTCATAGACAAACAACGTCTATAAACTTTGTTGACGTAACGATTGTAAAGGGCCTCGAAACAGTGAGCTGGTTGATCAGACCGAAATTGCCGAATCATCTCTTCGTCCGTTAAGGAAGCATTCATGAATTGATGAAAGTTAAGATTACTCTATGATACTATTTATTGCTAAGACGGGCTTAGGCCGAATAGGGTACTGAAAATATATTAAACGGTGGTTTACGTGAGGTTACTTTTTTGCTTGTATATAAACTATGAAATAGGAGCGTTCCTGCCCTTATATTTTTCTTTAATAACTGCGTTATTAATTGATAATCAATAATTTATGAGTTGGTTGAGCTATGACTGGTAGGTTTGTTATTAAAAATTAGATTATTAGATAAGTTTACGAAAACCATTGAACAACTATATAGTTAGAATGAAAAAATTAACCAACGTACATGAATTACATTTTCAAAAAACAAGGTATTCGTTTTCCAGGCGTAAGTATTTTGCTGGCATTATTGATCATCTTGGGGATAACATCCTGTCAAGATCACCGCATTCCTCTGGCAGGACAAGTTATTCAACCCACCGGCCCAAAACCCGACTGGGGCCCTACTATTGGTCCACAAATGCAGGCCGTTATTGAAGAATTGGGACGGCTCAGCCCTACGCCCCTCAATGAGCTTACTCCCCAGCAGGCGCGTTTACAACCTTCGTTCAAGGATGCGGTCAACTCATTGCTCGATAAGAACAAGATTCCCCGTCCAACGGCCAACGTTACTGTTAGCCAACGTATGATTCCTGGAGCAGGAGGGGCACCTATTCGGATTGTCGTTTATACTCCCAATAATGTAACCGGACCAATGCCAGTCATTGTTTATTACCACGGTGGCGGCTG
>CAXVWN010000154.1:0-15707 GCA_964263725.1 Spirosoma sp. | reverse complement strand
CCTTTTCCTTCCAGCGTCTTGAATAACTTGTTGTAAATCAACGAAACGCCTTCTTTTAAGGCGGCCACGTCGTCCGTGTTTTCAATAGACTGCATCGCCCGTTGGAAATCGTCGACAACCGGAATCAAGGCTTGTAGCAAGCTTTCATTTGCATTGCTGATAAGCTCCAGTTTTTCCTTTGCGGTACGACGACGAAAGTTCTCTAAATCAGCGTATAAACGGAGATACTTATCTTTCAGTTCGGCTAATTCGCGAGTGGTTTTATCGCTTTCCGGTGCAGTTTGCGCTTCAGCAACGACTTCTTCAGTCGGGATTGCTTCCGCAGTATCATCGGGTTCTCCACCATTTACTGTCACGGCTTCTTCAGTTGTCAGGTTGTCAGGTTGTTGCATATCGCTGGATGCCTGATCATCCAAAATGTCTTTATTTTCCATCACTGAGCTTCTATTTCTCTTCCAGAAATTCATAGGCAAAGATGGGCAAAAGACCGGCCAAAACCGCATTTACTGCCAAGTTGACACATTGTCTGGAGCCGAATTAACAGGATTTGTCTGATTTACAGGATTTATCTTTTAGAGAAATCTGTTTGTCTTTTGTTAGTCCTTCTGTCGTCGGAATGATAAAACACAGCCCATCTCCTTCCATGCCACTCACTCCCAGCCAGTATACGAAGCAAATCAAAAGCAAAGCCACTGAATTGGGTTTTGACTTTTGCGGGGTGGCCAAAGCAGATTTTCTGGAAGACGAAGCGCCACGCCTGGAGAATTGGCTTAAGAATGGGATGCACGGCCAGATGAATTACATGGCCAACCATTTCGACAAACGGCTCGATCCGCGCTTACTTGTCGACGATGCCAAGTCGGTGATAACGGTTTTACTCAACTACTATCCCGAACAGAAATTGCCGGAAAGCGACGATAATTTTAAAGTATCAAAATACGCTTATGGTACAGATTATCACTTTGTTATCAAAGATAAACTGAAAGATTTGCTGGCCTATATTCATGAAGAAATTGGTGACGTAGGCGGGCGGGCTTTTGTGGATTCAGCGCCGGTAATGGACAAAGCCTGGGCCAAACGCGCGGGACTAGGCTGGGTTGGCAAGCATACAAATCTGATTAATCGCGAAATCGGTTCGTACTTCTTCATCGGCGAACTGATTCTCGACCTCGAACTGGAACCCGATGGCCCCATCACCGATTATTGTGGCACCTGCACGCGCTGCATCGACGCCTGCCCTACCGATGCCATTGTTGGGCCTTATGTGGTGGATGGCAGCAAGTGCATTTCGTACTTCACCATTGAACTGAAAGAGGCCATTCCCGAAGAAGTTAAGGGCAAATTTGACAACTGGATTTTCGGCTGTGATATCTGCCAGGATGTTTGCCCCTGGAACCGATTTGCCCAACCGCACAAAACGCCTGCCTTCGACCCGCATCCTGATTTGGCCACGTTAACAAAAGGCGATTGGGAAGAAATTACCGAAGATGTTTTTCGGGAAATCTTCCGTCGGTCGGCCGTAAAACGGACTAAGCTGGATGGCCTGAAACGGAATATTAACTTTGTAAAGTAGCAGGAATTTTTGTGTGATGTCGGTTTTGAGAAACTGACATCACACAAAAATTCCTAAAAATCAGTTAATTATATTTTATCGGTGCTATAAAACGTCTTTAACGCATTGCCTACTCGCCAAACGTCTTCAAATGTATTATACAACGGTGTCGGTGCCAGGCGGATACAGTCGGGTTCGCGCCAATCGCCAATAATGCCCTGTTCTGTCAGGTGGTTAAAGAGAGCTTTGCCACTTTTGCGTACCAACAAGGATAATTGGCAACCGCGTTGGTTGGGATCGTCGGGCGTTAAAATCTGAACTTCGTCAAATGGTGTCAATACGTATTCCAGAAACCCCGTCAGGTGTTCGCTTTTTTGCCGCAGGGCAACCATACCGGCTTCGGCGGTAATGGAAATAGCGGCTCGGTGCAGCGACAAGGCCAGAATATTGGGCGTACTGACCTGCCAGCCGTCGGCACCGGGCGCAGGCAAAAATCCGGGTGTCATCTCAAATCGTTTATCTTCGCGATAGCCCCACCAACCGGCCAGTCTGGGCAAATTTTGGTCGTGATGTTTTTCATGAACAAACACGCCCGACACGGCACCAGGACCACCATTCAGGTATTTATAGGAACACCAGGTGGCAAAATCAACGCCCCAGTCATGCAGCCGTAGCGGCACATTACCGATGGCATGAGCCAGATCAAACCCAATGGGTATACAATGCCGTTGGGCAGTTTCGGCAATAGCGGCCATGTTATAAACCTGCCCGGTATAGTAGTTCAAGCCGCTCATCCAGATCACAGCCAACGAATCGGAATGTTCGACAATGGCTTTCTGAATATCGGTCGTATGAATTAACCCGTCGTCGGGCCGGGGTGCAATCTCAATAAGTACGTCAGCGGGATGAAGATTGTGATGCTTTATCTGGGTTTCCAGTGCATACTGGTCCGACGGGAAGTCGCCTTTGATGGTAAGGATTTTATATTTCCTGTCATCGGGACGATAAAACGACGCCATTAATAGATGCAGATTGACCGTCAGCGCATTCATCGGACAAACTTCCGACAACCCGGCTCCGACAATGTGTGATAGCGCATCTTTACACGAATTATGGTAGCCAAGCCACGGTTGATCAACGCCTTCAGGAGTGTCAAACCAACCTTCTACACCCAGGTTTTGCCACGTATTGAGTTCCTGTTCCAATGCCACCCGCGCAGTTTTAGGCTGCAAGCCAAGCGAGTTGCCGCACAAATAGGTTATAGAATTGCCACCGTGTTGAGGAATATGAAAGCGGTCACGGAAATGGCGGAGCGGGTCTGTCTGATCGATCTTTTGGGCGAACGTCAGGGAATTTTCGTAAATCATTGGCGAGGTTTTTACTAGTCGGTAAGTAAACTACGATTTTACTATTGTTTTGTTTACCACGCTACACGACTAAAGGAAGAGTCAGTAGTTTCTCTCTTGTTTTTTTGTAACACTACGTTTGTAAAGTAGTTGCTTTACAAGCCATTAAGGCGTCCATCATGAATACATTTCGGTTTTTTCTTTTAGTCGCCAGTCTCTGTCAGAGCCAGAATGTACAGGCGCAATGGCGCTTGATCTACCAGAGTAAAGACCTTACATCGGAAAAGATTGTAGCCGAAATGGTAGATACAGAATCGCAAATCCGGTCGATCGAATCACGAGGATCTCTTAGCAAATATCTGATTGTTCGTTTCAGTAATCATCAAAAATCACTTGTCCTGAAAAAAGCTGTTTGGGGATATGTTGATGACGACAATAGAATCTGGCGCTCTTGTGATAGAGAGGTGTATCTGGTGACTCGATACAATGGGGGCTGGGTTGAATATGTTGCGAATCGTCTTACGGCTAGTGGTCGTATATACCCGCAACTGATGTACAGCCGGACACTGGATAGTCGAATTTGCCCTAATTGGCTTCAGGCCATGAGTGATGTACCACCAACGTACATAGTTAGGTAGGTATATATGTAGCCTACTATTTATGCTGTTTCAGCAGCCAATCATAAATAGCCTGATCTTCGTATACGTATTGAATGCCGTGTCCTTCCTTTTCCAGCCGGGTAAATTTTATCTGACCTTTACAGGCTTCCAATCGGTTCACGAGTTGCTCGGTTTCGGAGATTGGGATTACATCATCAGCCGTACCGTGAAATGTCCAGACAGGAATGTGCTTAATCCGGCAGATTTTGGTCGAATCATCACATCCGCCACACAACGGAACAATGGCCGCAAATTTCTCGGGATGGTCTACAGCAGTCTGCCAGGTGCCATAACCTCCCATACTGATGCCAGTTAAATACACTCGTTTGGTATCAATCCGGTATTTAGTTGTCAAGTCTGTATAGAGCGAATCAAACCAGTTGTCGGTCGACCAGAATTTACCGTCCGGACATTGTGGCGAAGCGATAATGAAGTTAAAATCACGGCCTTTGTCGACCAGATGGGGCAAGCCGTAGATTTTAAGCTTATTCAGGTCTTTTCCGGTCTGTGAGCCTCCATGCAGATAAATAACCAGCGGATAGGTGGTCTTAGTGTTGGCGTAGTCTTTGGGCAAGTAGAGCAGATAATCGTACTTTTCAGGACTTTTAAGCCGTTTCTGCGCATATGTACTGACCTGGATTGCTACTATTATAATAGAGATAAAAGACCAGATAGTGAGCAAGCGCATTGTAGCCATTTTCTTACAAAGATGTGCGCTCTTGGCCAATTATCGCTGCTGGTTGTTTTATATCTGTCAGATAATTTATAAGTGATGTTACGCGACACGCAAACGGCCCGAATCCATATGGATTCGGGCCGTTTGCGTGTCAAAAGATATTTTTATTGATGGTTCATGCCGCCATCTTTCTTGCAGCAACTTGGGAGTTTGTTATAACCCACTTCGTCGGCGACAACTTCTTCGGCATCGTAACCCGTTTTGCTGATGTTCGCTTTCAACTTAGTGATGTCTGTTTTGGCTGGGTTGTATTTGATCGTAACAACTTTCGACTTCACATCTAAATCGGCTTCTTTGACCCCCTTTTCAAAGGCAAGATTTCGTTCGATACGGGCTTTACACATGCCACAAATGGCGGAAGTTTTAATTTTAACTTCCTTCTCTTTATCGTCGCGGGTTGAAGCGCTGGCGAACGAGTTGCCTAGAAGCACCAGTGAGGTTAGGGCGGTCAAGAATAGGTTACGCAACATGGTTGTAGATGGTTTATAGTGAACTGATAACAAAAAATTATTTTGAATGGTGCCCGGCATGGATGTGCCCAGCATGGATGTGCCCGTTTAACGACGCATGCCTTTCATCTGCCTATGGCCCGAATGTTTCATGCTCCGCATACTCATCAGACTGGGCGATAGCCGAAGGTAAATTTCACCGGAAACAGGCATTGTACCATAATACGATTGCAAAAACTTATCGGGTAAACTACTCGTAATCTGGGCTCCTAACACTAAGTCGGTATTATGTTTCTGGACAATGCGGTAGTTCATACCTAGTGTCAGGTTATTGATAACAAACATCTGATCCTTAACAATCTGACCAATTTCGGCGGAAGAAGTCGGCTGATAAAGGCCCATATCTTCCGCCGATTTCGTAACGTTCTCATATCGACCATAAAAGGCGAGTTTATTTATTTGCAAACTGCTTTCTGCCAGAAACGAATTTTCGCCAGTTCCATCATGGCTGTTACGCCCCCACACAAATGCCGATGTCACATAACGACTCGGCCCTAACCCTTTGCTGTGCAAAATGGATGCCGTTGTGCGTGTGATGTTTTCCTCGGGGTGCGCTTCTTCGGGACTATGCAGAAATCCCTGCGAAAATTGCACTGCCAGCGACGGCGACGGATTCACCGACAATCGGTAAGAATAACTGTCAAATTTTGGTTTGTCGAAATTATAGCGATTTTCATCAGGCTCACGTCCTTTGAAAGTGGAGGCTTCCAGTTTAGCCCATTTATAGCGAAATCCGGCGGTAGCTACGCCAAACAAAATATGAGTAGCGTCCTGCCAATGGTGACTCAACGGTGCATCGGGATTATTAAACGATGACAGACGGTGCATGAATGCGGGCGGGCCAAGCGCCGGTTCGCCGGGGTAACCAACATATCCGTACAGGTCAATGTCTTTGCTGAGCGCATGGCTGTAACTGACTGATAATTCTGACACAAGATCGTGTGGATGTTGCTTATCAATCAGCGGCTGACCTTTGTAACTTTCGCCCGTTTGAAATAATAGCGGATACCCACTATTGCCAACCGTTAGCGGATCGAGCGACAGCATGGCCCGCACCTGAAACAGGCCCCGCTGACCAACTTTACGCTGGGCCATTCCCATAAACCAGTTCGGCGCGCCTAACTGCTGGCCGTGACCTCGCCCGTTGGAGTTATTACTATTCTGACTTGTATAGCGCAGATAAACAGCGTAGTGCAACATATAACTCCAGCCTTTCGGCGATGGCTGGCTCATGTAAGCATACATCGGCGTATTATCGGGGTGCCATGACGTGCCGGACCCATTCCGATTCATGGGCAGGTTACGCGACAACGAATGCGTCATTCCCGACATGAATGTGTCCATTGTCAGGCCATGATTCAGCATCTTCATTCCGCCCATCGACCCGTCCATAGTCATGCCGTCGTGCTTACCCATATCCATTCCGGGCATCGAATGATCCATCGGTTTGGTCGTATCAGCCTTTGTTTTACCGGCCGTTTTTCCCTTCACGGGTAAATCCTGACCAGGCATTTCCATACCTTCTTTATGCTGGTGCTGGCCAAAAGCTAAACCATTTACGCTAAGCAAAATAAATAATAAAAACTTGTTCATCAGGTTGTTGACAAAAGAAGCAGCGATGGCATGTGTTAGTAGAGATGCCATCGCTGTCTTTGTGTTAGGCATTTGCCGACATCGACCGGCATTCATCAGCGCACTTACGGCAGGCTTCGGCGCAGGCTTTGCAATGCGCATGATGGCCAGCGTGTTTTTCGCATTCCTCGGCACAGGCATCGCACACTTCAGCGCATAACACCATAAAATCGCGCGAGAAATCTGACCCACGGGCATCCAGTCGGCCGCAGAGTGTGCAAATATCGGCGCAATCGCGGCAGAGCTTAATGCAGGCCGTCATATCGTGCCCTTTACTGTCGCTGTCGTGCATTTCGAGGCAAGCTGTTGCACAGCGTTCGCACACTTCAGCGCAATCAAAACAGGTATCCGTGTGGGTGTGTTGCTTCATTTCCATAGCCGTTGTTAGTAGTTTAGACGACCACCGTTGGTCTGACAAAATAACTACCTATTCCCGATAGGGTTTTTATATAATTCTGGTTGAGGTTTGCATAAGCTTTGGCAAAAAGTTTATACAGGCTGAAACAGCTCGTTGAGGATTTTCTCAAGATCAGCAACAGAGAAAAAAAATGTCTTCTTCTGAAGCAATGCGGCCAAATAAGTAGCTCCTTTTCTGTTTGAACTATGTTCATTTTTCACCTATCGAGACTCAATTAAATCGCGTCCAGATTTCGTCGTTCTACCCGAGTTGCCTTCCTGAATTGTCCCGGCGTTTGGCCCATTACCTGACGGAATTGATTTGAGAGGTGTTGTACACTACTGTAGCCTAAGCGCCAGGCAATTTCACTAAGCGTTAACTCGTCGTAGCGCAGCCATTCTTTAACTTTCTCAATCTTTAGAGCAATGATGTATTTCTCCAGCGTTTGCCCTTCGCTGGCCGAAAATAGCCCACTCAAATACGAGTATTCGTAGCCTAATTTCCGTTCCAAAAACGTCGAATAGTTCTCCGTTAAAAGCCGTTCAGCTTTCAAATACTGGATTTCATTGATGAGCAGTAGTTTGATATGTTCGACCAGAGACTGTTTTTTATCATCAATCAGATCGAAGCCGTTGGTCTGTAACGTTTGCCGAATATTGTCGAGGGTAACCGTGGCGGGTAGCGAATCAATGTCAACTTCGCCCAACTCAATTCGCCTGATCGTCAGGCCCAGTTTTTCAAATTCTTCGCGCACAACCCGCTTGCAACGGTCGCACACCATGTTCCGGATTAGTACTATCATAGCGCTCAGACCTTAGATAACTGGTTTAAACCGGAATCCTACATAGACCATGCGTCCTGTAATTGGCCCCCAAACTTGAGAACCGGCATCGAAACGTGCCCCAAAGGGATCGTTGGCCGCAACGATTGGGTTCAACTGCCGAAAACCAGTCAGGTTTTCACCACCCAAATAAATTTCCCAACCTGTCCGAAACGCCCGACTCACTTGTGCGTTAAGGTTATAGAATCCCGGCGAAAAATCAATCGGCATATTCTGGTAACTGCTGTGAACGTACCCTTCGCGCAGGTACGGAATCCGGCGGGGGCCATTCCATTGCAGCGTCGCATCAAATTTCCACTTGTCGAAGGGCAAGGCATAGCCCGCATTGAGCAACACCCGATCTCGGCTAACCATCATTTTGGGAAGTAATCGTTCTTCGCCAAATGGACCGCCCATGCTCTGCTGTACGTCGAATAACCTATAGGCAGCTTTCACCTCAAATCGTTTCGCGGGTTGTACATTTAGTTCTGCCTGAAAACTATTTGCAAACGATCGGCCACCCGTTCGGCTACCGCTACCCGCCAGATTGTAGAAATATAATTCGCCCGGATGTTCAATGTCGACAATTAATTGATTTTGAAAATCAGTTCGGTAGTAATCCAGCACGAGCGATGCTTTTTTACCCAGCAATTCAAAATCCTGGGTCAGGCTCAACCCATAATTCCAGGATATTTCGGGCCGTAAGGCTTCGCCGGGCGCCTGGATGTTCAGAAATACGGCTCTTGAACTAACCAAATACCCAAAATTCTCGGCAAATGGATTTGCCACCCGGAACCCACGCCCGGCCGAAACCCGTAGTGCAAGCGTTTGGCTGAGGTTATATTTGAGGTGCGCTCGTGGCGTCCATTGCGGCCCAAACAGGTTGTGGTAATCGAAGCGTCCACCCAGTACCAGCGTCAGTTTTTCGGGATACGTATACGTGTATTCAACAAAAGCACCCGGCACCGACTCTGTTCGGCTCGTTCGCAACGCACCAAATTGCTCCCGATAATCGTCTAACAAATAGCTGATTCCCGTTTTGAAGGCATGATTGGTATTGCCGATAATCGACTGGTAAATCAGGTTCGCATAGAACGTTCTTTGCTGACCCGAATAAGGCCGATACCCAAAATTGGCCGTTTGCTCATGATCGAGGGCGTTCAAAATCAGGCCCAGTCCTTTGTAGGGTTTATCGAGATATAGTTTGGCTGTTTTTGAGAAAAATTCAAGGCGTTTTGTCGTATTCCCAAATTGATAACGTGATGCACCCAACCCCGACATCTGGCCTCCATCGCGGTTTTCGTAAAGGGCTTTCACCCCAAACTGCGCCATAAACCGATCCGAACTATATCGGTAGCGATTGATAACATTTACTTGTGTGTAAAGTGGCAAATCGCGAAAGCCGTCGTTATTCTGATCAATTTCGGTGCGAAGTGTACTTACATGGCCTAAAACTCCCACGCTCCATTTTGGATCAGCCACAATTCGTTTTGCCTGACCAGGCCACAGCTGCTCATGACCACTCCTTTTGTCGCGAATCGGTGCCGACCAATTGAGATTACCTTCCAACCGGCCAAAACTGTTAACGTACGCATTTACAAATAGCTTCTGCTTATCATCCGACTTTTGCAGTTCAATGTTCATTTGGCCACTCATCGACTCGTAACCGTTCACCACCGAACCAGCTCCTTTTCCCACATCGATGCTCGTGATCCAGGTGCCGGGAATATAGTTCAGGCCAAAGGTCGTGGCCAGTCCGCGTACGGTCGGAATATTCTCCACATTAGTCTGAACGTATTGGCCACCCAATCCCAAAAATTGAATCTGCTTCGCACCGGTAACGGCATCGCTATACGACACACTTACGGATGCGTTGGTCTCGAAGCTTTCTGACAGGTTGCAACAGGCCGCTTTTGCCAGCGTACGCTGATTAATAAATTCGGTCTGGATGGGGTTAATCCGGTCAATCTGGCCCGGCGCACCCGACACGGTCACCTCTTGTAAGGTGCGTTCGGAGCGTAGCGTTACCGTCAACTCGGCGGATGGTGCATCAACGGTTACGGTATCGGATTGATAACCAACATAACTGATTATCAGTTGATTTTCGGTAGCGTGAGTTGGTAGTTGAAAGTGCCCGTCCGCATCGGTAACAGTGCCTGATGCTGTACCGGCCCACAAGACTGTAGCCCCGACCAAGGGCATACGTTTACCATTAACCGTTTCACCAACGCTTCCCCGAATAATCGGTGGTTTTCCGACAAGGGTTGAATCCGTTTGTGCCAGCGCCGGAATCACTAAACCTATCCCACTGATAAGCAGGACAGTACATAAAAGATAAAATCGCATGAGTTCGTTGATTGATAAAATGAAAATAGATCAAACCCGTATCCCAATAGACACAAGCCCGCTAAAATCAATCAACACATCAAATAAGGAGACTTTGAGCGAGCGTCAAAATTTCGCGCCCGGAAATAGAAGGAGGAGATGAAAAAGCCGAAACTGAAGCCGATTTTTCAGCAAAGGCCACGTCAATAAGCCATGCCATAATGGCCACAACGCTCGTAAATACCGCTTCGGTTGCGATCTTGACAAGTTTAGCAACGAACTGGCTCAACGACGATGAAATATCGACGTTTTCAAAGCGTTGGTCGTCCTGACAGCATACCGTCTTTTTGATAACCGTTTGCTGATCCTGCATGGATTGTTTGCCGGTAGCACAACCTTGTGGTTTCACCTCGCTAAAGGCGACAACCATCGTTTTTTTCTTGCCGCGCATCTGGCATGAATGTTCCACCAAACCAAAGCCGGTACTGCTCAGCAGTACGACACAGGTCATTAGCAGGTTGAACAACTGGAACAGAGTGCGTTTCATACGGGGACAAATATCAGCATCGAACCTATTCGACGCAAGAGTTTGTATCTGACAGGCAAGAATTTTATAAAAAAAGAATGCCATTCTGTAAAAGGATGGCATTCAATTAGTATCGTCAGACGGTTTCCGGCTCAGGGCTCAGCACTTCGCTGAGTGGCCGCAAGTTTCGTTTCTCATCTTCATTGAACGGGAAGATATCGAGAATCTTGGTCGTGTTGACGTCGGTTATTTCAAACGGATCGAGGGCTGTTTGGAGGCTTACCTCCACGCGCTCATAAGCTTGTTTCGGCGTTTCGGCATTGACGAGCATCACACTTGGCGTTTTCTTCTGCTTGCCCGTTTTTTCGTCGTCGGTAATAAACATTGCCTTTACCTTGAACCACGTTTCGCCCCCGTCTTCATTATGAAACACATCGGCCAGTTTCATGCGCGAAATGTTTGTAATCTCAAAGTCGGGTGTGTTGGCAGCAATCTCCTGATAAAGTCGGCCTTCGGCGTCGGTATAACTAACGGCGTCCACTAAATAGGCTTCCGTTACGGTTTTTTGCTTAATAAATTCTTCATTCCGAGTGCCGACATTCGAGTCGTCGATAGGCTGCTGATAGCGGATTTTTCCAAGAAACCAGTTAGGCATTTTAACGAGTTTTAGTACGTAATTATAACAAAAATCTGGCCGCAAAGGTGCCTAAAAAGAGCGAAAGAATGAAAGAGCGAATGAGTGGCTGACGCATTATTTTTCACTCATTCGCTCTTTCATTCTTTCGCTCTTCTATTCCTTCTTATTCGCCTTGTTGGCCTGTCTGACCGTCTGCTCGATCATGTCCCATTGCTCAGTAGTGACCTTTTCCAGATGGCTGAACTCGCCCGCCATCAGCACTTCACCCCCATCAATGGTAATGCTTTCGCCAGTGATATAACCCGAATAGTCTGACAACAGAAAGGCGGCCAGATTGGCCAGTTCCCCATGCTCACCAACGCGGTGGAGCGGGATGCGACTTGTTGGGTCCATCATACTGGCCAGAGGCTCGGGAAAGAGTCGTTCCCACGCGCCTTTCGTTGGGAATGGGCCGGGCGCGATGGCATTAAGCCGGATACCATATTTACCCCACTCGGCGGCCAAGGACTTGGTCATGATGAGTGCACCACCTTTTGCCACTGCCGATGGCACAACGTAACCTGAGCCGGTGGTGGCATACGTTGTTGAAATATTCAGCACCGTACCGGGAATTTTATTTTCAATCCAATATTTGCCCACCGCCAGCGTGAAGTAATACGTACCGCGCAAAACGATATCGACAATCGTGTCAAACGCTTTGTAAGACAGCCGTTCGGTGGGGCTGATGAAGTTTCCAGCCGAATTATTGAGCAGGCCATTAAGCTGACCAAATTTCTCAATCGTCTTCGCAATGACGTTTTCAATTTCTACGGTATTACGCACATCGCAGGCTATAGCGAGTACCTGGCCGTTCGTTTCCTCCATTAATTCTTTGGCCGTTTCATCCAGCACCCCTTGCCGGCGACTACAAATAGTAACGTTGGCACCCAGTTGGAGTAAATACCGGCTGACAGATTTGCCGAGACCTGTGCCGCCCCCGGTCACAATAATGGTTTTACCTTTCAGCGCGTCGTCGCGCAACATTCCGGTTGTCATAAGTTCTTGAATGATAAATGATTGAATGAGTGAGTGATAGAATAATCGAATAGCTGGCGCATACCTTATT
Source organism: Spirosoma sp. (assembly GCA_964263725.1). Taxonomy (GTDB): domain Bacteria; phylum Bacteroidota; class Bacteroidia; order Cytophagales; family Spirosomataceae; genus Spirosoma. The sequence continues at coordinate 3,463 of CAXVWN010000154.1, read as the reverse complement.
CAATCATTCTACCACTCACTCATTCAATCATTCCGTTAGTAACCTCGGTTTGTCTTCTTATTAAATTCTGCTTTTCGCTTTTCCAAGGTGGCCTGCATCGCTTCGCTGAAATCGTTGGATTGCAACTGGCTTGAATTCCAGACAGCTACATATTGCAGACCGTCTTCAATGGATTTATTCAGGCTATAATTCAGGACATTTTTTGCTCCCTGAACAGCGGTTGCGGGATTGTCGGCAATCTGGCGGGCCAATACTGCCGCAGCCTCAAAAAGTTGGTCGGGCGTGTCATAAACATGATTGACCAGCCCAATTCGTTCGGCAAAAGCGGCATCGTAATCGGCTCCGGTAAACGCCATTTCGCGGGTGAATCCTTGTCCAATAATTGTCGGCAAAAACTGTAGACCACCGATATCGGGTGTTATGGCAAGCTTGGCTTCACGCAAACTAAATTTGGCATCGCGGGAGCAGAGCCGAATGTCAGCAGCGGCAATCATATTGAGCCCCCCGCCAATGCACCAGCCATGAATGGCCGCAATAACTGGTTTCGGTGATTCGTGCATTTTCTGAAAACCCAATTGCATCTGCCGAATCTGAGCCATCAGATCAACACGCTGATGGGCCATTACGGTGCCGGTTGTCAGGCTGCCCAACCGGGGCATCATTTTCGGAATATTAAGGCCGAAGCTAAAATGGTCGCCACTACCCCGAAAAACGACGCACCGAATATCGGGCATCCGGTTGATTTCGTCCATTGCCTTGGGCAACTCTTCCCAGAACTCCGGCCCCATCGCATTTCCTTTGCCGGGGCCAAGCAGCGAAACGGTGATGACACCATCGGCCTGCTCGAACGATAAAGACTGATACGTTTGATTCATGTCCTATAGTATGCTTGCATACGAATTCCTAAAAGTAGCAGACAAGTTGCTATTTCTGGCATTTAACAAGGAAAATAGTTGGCGGAAGAGTGAACTGAGTTGGCTTATCCTGGTTATATCGACGCCTATTTCAGCGGAAGCTTTGAGACAAATCCCAATCATCAACTTTCTTACTCTTCCTTCTGTTTCGACTATAAATCTGTCATAACTCAGTCTTAACGACCTTCCTATGCATTTCGACACCCTTGCTCTCCGCGCTACTCATCAACCCGACCCCGTAACCGGAGCGGTGATTCCTCCTATCCACTTGTCGACCACGTTTGCCCGCGATGAAGCCAATGAATTGCCCGCAAACTACATGTATGCCCGGCCTAATAACCCAACCCGCGAAGCGCTGGAAAAAGCGCTGGCCCTGCTTGAAGGCGGAGTTGCGGGCATGGCTTTTAGTTCAGGACAAGCGGCCACCATGACGCTTTTTCAGGCGTTGCGGCCAGGCGATCATGTGTTGTTATCGACGGATGCCTACCACGGTACACCTGCCTTGCTTGAACAGGTATTTCATCCCTGGGGATTGACCTACACCCGCGTGGACATGAGCGATCTTGACGCCGTGCAGTCGTCTCTTCATGAAAACACGCGTGTTGTCTGGTGTGAAACGCCATCGAATCCGATGCTAACGATAACAGACTTATTGTCAGTGAGCCAATTAGCGCACGAAGCTGGAGCCATTTGCGTATGCGACAATACCTGGGCAACACCCGTACTTCAACGCCCGCTCGACTTCAATTGTGATGTGGTTATGCACTCAACGACTAAATACCTCAGCGGTCATTCCGATGTATTGGGCGGAGCGTTGATATTCAAGCATGATAATGAATTTACGCAACGCGTTCGTTTGTTGCAGGGTTTATCGGGTGCGGTTCCGTCGCCTTTCGATTGCTGGTTAGTAAGCCGGGGCATTAAAACGCTGGGCGTGCGGGTACGGGCACAAAGCATTACGGCACAGGCCATTGCCGAATTTCTGGATGGCCATCCGGCCATTGAGAAAGTACATTATCCCGGCCTACCGAGCCATCCCGACCGGGCCATTATTCATCAACAAATGAACGGTCCGGGGGCGATGTTATCGGTACAGGTCAAGGGCGGAGCCGACGAAGCCATCCGGTTTATTGGCAAACTCAACTTATTTACGCGAGCCACCAGCCTCGGGGGTGTCGAGAGTTTGATTGAACACCGGGCCAGCGTTGAAGGCATTAACTCAGTAACGCCCAAGAATCTGCTCCGCATTTCGGTTGGTCTGGAACACAGCGAGGATTTAATTACCGATCTGGCCCAGGCATTGGTGTAAGCTGAATCAAGGTTTTTTTGGCACGACTGGCGGCATGAACCTAAAGCGCCAGGTTGGTGGCTCGTTTGGTTTTATAGGTTGGCCAAATGTCCGTAGCATGGTGTAATTCGTGGCTGAATCGGGCACTTTCACTGGCATATTATCCAGCGTGGCCCGAACCACATTTTTAGGATCACGAGGGTCCCGGTAAAACGAATTATTAGGGCGGGCATTGGGCATCAGATCGGGAGGGAGAACGGGGGAGATTTTCCCCTCCGGTATCGAATCCAGACGAATCGATTTTGCGGGCGTTTGCGCGTATGCACCACTCGCAAGCAATAGCAATCCAAGTAATAGTTTCATCGGTGTAAGAATAAAGAGAATGACCTGGTGTGGAGAATAGACCCGTTCTATTCCGTAATCGTTGCATTGACTCCTTTTTTTGGAAACTAAAGACCCTATAGCAGAGTTTCCTAACCATATTGACTGAGTATCATACAAATGAAAATTACGCTGATTTCTACCTCATCGCGCAAAGACAGCAACTCGCTGCGCTTTGTCGGCTACCTCCGGCATATTCTGGCCGAAGAAGGTCAGCATGAGGTCTCGATAGTAACGTTTGAGCACTATGACATTCCATTGGTTGGCCAGGGTTCTATAAAAAAAGATGCCCTGACTCCCTTTCAGGAGGAATTAATCAGTGCCTGGGAAGCCGCCGATCTGGTGCTGTTTGCCATGCCTGAATACAATTGGACAGCCCCGCCACAGGCGACCAATGCCATTCATCAATTGGGCGGGCCAGCTTTCAAACACCTGTTCGACAACAAAGTATTCGCGATGGTGGGCATCTCGAATGGCCGGGGTGGCCGCCAACCGGCTCTGGATATGACAACGGTTGTGAATAAGATTATTAGTTTCACCAACAGCTATTCGATCGTCTCGCCGAAACTTTATGAGTCGCACGAAACCGATCAGAATCTGGATGAAAATGGCCATTTCAACGGTCACGAAGTCTATGAACGAACTGTACGGGCATTTTTGCACTACACGCTTACTGTGGCGCAACGATGGGTGCCAAGTTTAGTGGAAACAAAATAAATTTCTGATTTATTGGGTAAATGGATACGGGTATTGTGGTGTCGGGTTCTCATACCCGACACCCACGCGTCAGCCCTAGCGTCGGGGGTGAGAACCCGCCACCCCACACACCCCTCACGTCTCTCAACATATAAATCTGGGTATTTTTTGGCGCCAACATCCA